>CAYNHL010000001.1:0-107735 GCA_964397015.1 uncultured Desulfobacterales bacterium
AAGGCTATGTGCCTGTTATCCGGAGAAATGAAAAAGGCCTTCTCTCCCCGCTTTAGGTAGGTGAACTCAAAATCTCCTTCCGTGCTGTTCCATTCATCCGGAACCAGTCTCTTTATGCCCTCTCCGTCCGGTGCCATGGTATAAATTCCAGGTGGATACTCCGGCGTGTTTTCGTTTCGGTCCAGGATCAGGAACACTATTCCGCTTTCATCGTTGAACCACTGCCATTCCTCGATCTGCGGCAGCAGGCAGCTTACATTGTTGTGGGCCATGTATCTTGTATCAAAGGCCGAGGGAAGGGATGACCGGTTGTTGTCCACAGTAACCGGGAGCCCGGTAAGTTCCGCGCCGTCATCTCCCATGGCAATGATCATGTAGTCACCGTCAACCACCGGGAAACCGTAATTGTCCCGGCCATCCCAGGTGACAATCGTGCCTGTCGAGTTTTCGAAATCAGGGCTTTCGATCTTTCTTACCATGCGGCCGTATTCATCTATTACTGCAATAAAATAATTTTTCGGGCTTGACAGCCGAAAGAAAAATTCTGTGCCGGCCATGCCGGTATCGCCCTGTTCCAGCAGGGAGACAAATCGATTGCTGACCCAGAGATCAGCATTTTGTACACCAAGGTTCTTTGTGGCCGTGTTGTTGTTTTTTATTTTTTCAAGTATGGTGTCGTCCTCATTGACCCGAATGCTGATCCGGCGGATACCCGGTTTTCCTGCCGTGTCAAAGGAAAACTCGACGGTTTGCTGGGATTTTCCTTCAATTGACGACAGGAGTTTTGTTTCCACCGGCATGTCATTGTCATAAAGGGTGACAGGAACGGATTCCGCAGACTGTTCACCGTCATTTTGAACCATTGCCGCTACCATTACTGTCTCCCCTTCGGACGGTGCCGGTGGAGAAAAAGAAATCGAGCCTGTTTCAACAATAAAATCCGGTAAAGAAAGAATATCCAGGGTTACAAAACCCATGTTGTCTGTTTCCACGGATTCTTCTATTGTATTTTCCGGATCGACAGCTATGGAAACAACGCAGTCTCCCCAGACGGGTATGGAAGGCCATTCAAAAGCCGCCTGGACAGAGCTTTGCGCCGGAATCGACTCAATGGTCATGCTATCCAGCAGGACAGGGTCTTCGTCAATCAGATTGTAAAAAGCCTGTACTGAAATATTTGATGCCGTGCCGCCTCCGGTATTCCTGATTTCCACCTGTACCTGGTGGTTTCCTGCCTCCAGGACCGGCTCGGGTGTGATTGAAATGTCCTCTCCTGTCAGGACCAGATTGGGCAGGCCGTCCGGTTCTACCGTCAACACGGCCGTTGCGGTATTGTTTTCTTCTGACAGTTCCTCCAGAACATTCAAAGGATCCAGGTTGGCGGTCAGCACCATGCCTGAACCAACATGGTTTGCCACCCATGTATATTCATGTTCAATACTGCCGCCCGCGGGTATATCAACCGGAATCGAGGCGACATCAAGGATATTTGACTGATTGTTGATGCTGTATTTTAATGGAATATTGAATACATCCCTTGTACCCCTGTTGAAAAGTGTCATGCTGAACTTAACCGTATCATTCACTCCAACAGTCTGCGGGTCCACTGTGATACCGGGAAGTGCAATACCAGGATCATATGTTGGATCTGATTTCAACAGCTTTATTGCCGTATTGTTTGTTTTCACAATTTCAGGTACCAGGTTGTCAGGATCGGCTATGATATAGTACCGGTGAAAACTGCCATCGTTGACAGTTAATTCGAATGAAACGGTTTGGGATGAAACCGGTGCCAGGGTGACTTGAGTTTCACCTGTCTTGTTTTCCGGAACCGGCACCCCGTCATAAACAACGATTTTGACATCTTCTGCAATTGAAAAACCAGTATTGCGAACCTTCACCGTCATGGTCACCATCTCGGGGATCTGCCGGATCGTTTCCGGCATAAAAGAGATATCCCCGGTAAACAAAGAAATATCAGGTGCCTCGTTCAATGCATACAGGGCATTCACCGCCTGGGCGGTTTGAAAAACACTGTCATACCAGCTGCCGTTTTGAGACTGCAGGCCCAGGATAAAATTCTTTGCATCTGCCAGAACGCTTTCGGGTAAGGTATATTTTTTCAGGGCAAGAACAGCCTGGGCTGTATCATATACGGTGCTTTCATCAGTCCCGAATCCCCCGTCCGGCCCCCGGCGGTCCAGCAGCCAGGTTACGGCGTTTTCCACCATGTCCGACACATCAGCCGAAGGCAGGTATTTTTCAATTGCCTCGAGGACAGCGCTGGTTGTTCTTATGGAGCTGATGTTTGATGAACCGCCCCAGCCGCCGTCATCGTTTTGAGAATTTTTCAAAAAAGAAACAATGGCTTCAATTGTATCCTGGTTGTAAAACCCGGTCGAAGACAATGCCGAAAATGCAAGGGCGGTATCATAAGGGCTGCTGATGTATTTATCACCGCTTCCCCAGCACCCGTCTGAATTTTTCAGGTTCAGCAAGGTGTCCAACCGGTCGTTAGTCAAATGTCCTGCAGCATGCAGCGCCTTTACTGTCCGTGACAGATAATCGGTATTGCTGTTCTCCTGGTTTAAAAGCCATTGCGTCCCTTTTTCAACCTCGCTTTGAGCCTGTTCAAACGGAGCCAGAGCCTGCACGGCCAGAGCTGTGTCCCGCTCCCTGGTCTTTAAAGCATCCTGCCAGTAATTGGCGGATTGCGTCTGCATCAGCCAGGAAACTCCATCCTCGATTTCCGGTTCCACAGGCCTTGGTGTGTGGACCGGGTCTTCCACTCCAGGATTGAACGGCAGAATATCAAGAGGGGTTGCGTCAAAATGCACCAGGCTTTTACCTTCTGTAAGACTCGAGTACCAGATTTCCCAGTTCTGCAGTATTTTTCTTATGGCAGGCAGCTCATTTTCACTGAAAGTTTTTGGCCGGGTTATAAAAATACACCCGATCTTGAAGTTTTTCTGCGAGTTCAGATGACCGGGAGTTCTTTGTCCCTCCACGGCAATAATATCCTCGATGGTCACAATTGAGGGCTCGCCCTGAATTGTCACTCCTGCTGCAGGCATCCTTGTCTTATCCACATCGCTGTTTTCTATCAAAAGCATTGGCGGCACTTCTGAAGAGCTGATAAATCCCATTAAGTAAAGGTCGATAGGGCTGTAATATTTTTTTCCCGGCAGGGATGTAAATGTTCCGTCATGATTCGGCTGCCAGGGATTTCCGTATTGAAGGGAACCCGCCGTATCCAGAAGGAAACTCCAGTGAGACCCGCCTGAACCTATCAGCGCGTCACTGGGCTGGCCGTTTTGGTCTTTGAATTTTATATATGATGCCCAACGATGTAGAAATTCATGGCTCATCAAATCCATGACAAAGGAAAATCCCTCATCGATCGGATTGGTCGGCAGTTGACCGATATTGCCCATGTCTATGATGCCCTGCAGTTTCCCATTGCTGCCGAAAAATTCGGTGTGGTCGAACAATTCCCTGCCAATTCCCTGTATGTCATTTTTCACACCCATGTAAAACGCGGCTGTTTCTTCTTCCGGCATGACAAAATCAAAATTGGAAAACACGACCAGAAAATCATAGTTGTCCGGATGGGTCTGGTAATAAAGATTGGAAACAACGCGTCTCGCCTCATCATTGACTAAGCCGTCTGACATCAGGGCGTCGTAGTTTCCTGTAACTTCAAGGACTGTGATATCTGAAAAATCACCAATTTTTTCTGCAGTTAATGCGTTTGCGGCTTTACCTGAAAACAAGAAGATCACAAGCAGACAAAAAAGATAAAAACAGCTATATGAAATTTTACCAAAATAAAGACCAGCAAAGTGTTCGCGCATGGCAGCCCCTTTTGTAAATTATTATTGACGTCCTTTTTGAAACAGGGTTTGAACGGGGCGTGATCTGGCTGTCCGGGTGATGCGGGTCACAACCGGCCCGTTGTCTTCCATGTGGACAATGCATGTTTCAGTGCCTGCTCCTGTTGTTTTATCGAACACGAGCCGCCGCCCGTGAACCTGGCGCAGAGTTCCGTAATCCGCAAGAGTATCACCGATACCTATCGCTTTTACGACATTGTTTTCTTCCACAAGAACAATCTGTTCATGTGGTGCCGCTTTCAGGATCTTTGAGGTTTCATCGGCCAGGGCTGTATTGTTGGAAAACAATACAAACAACAGGAGCATGACCGGGCTTACCCATGGAAAAAGATTTTTCATGAACTGTCGCCCGGGGCCTTTAAACCGCGGCCGGCTGCTCCGAGCCCTGCCAGGCCCAGAGAGAGCAGTAAAAGTGTTGACGGTTCAGGAACGGCAGTTCTTTCTATATCCAGTGTGCCTGAAAAGTAAACTGCTGAATCACTGTCCGGGTCGTACAGTGACAAATAAAAAGAATCGAATATGCCGGCATCCGGGGTGTCGCTCAGAAGAAAACGAAGGATGGCTGTTTCATTGTCTTCAAGGAAAAATGTCCAGCCCATGGCCATGGAAACATCATCAGGTTCAGTGCTGCCGTTTGAATTATCCAGCCTACCACTGAGAAAGTTCTGGTAGATATCACCGCCTGCAAACCCGGGTTCATCGATTTCCCATATCTGATCCGGCAATGGCTGGCCACAGACAATACCTATCTCATCATCAAAAAAAGGGGAAGCTGCATTCACGATTTCATGATCAAAAAACGAAACAATTGTGTGACTGCCCGTACTGCCGGACGGCAGGTTTATGGACAGGTCACCAAGTCCGGTCATCCAGTCAAATTGGCTGTGATCCACCGTGCCCGGCAGCTGGTTTGTTGTATCGAAAATCTGTCCATCAAGATTAAGACCCCATGACCACAGCTCCGATGAATATACCTTCCAGGGACACAAAAAAACCATACACAGGACCGCCCCTGCAAAAAAATGTTTCATCTATACATTCTCCTTTTTATGATATGGACAGACACGGGCGGCCTGTTTTTCACGCAGAATTGAAATATAGCTTGTGATCTGTTCGCTGACAATAAAATTCCGCTTGTATTTGCTATTTCCATTCACATATTGAGATAAAACTTATTTGTCAAGGATTTTTTCATTTTTTCAAACACTTTATATATCAATCATATATTTGATAAATTAATAGTTTTGCGAATGTCGTTCGCTCAACAATGACAGTATTCAGTTAAACAAAACATATTCGTATACTGCGTTTGGATTAAATCAAAGCAGGATAAAAAAAATGTTGACAGCACCGGTCCTTTTTGCGTACAAAACAGGAAAATATTTCACTGGGGGTGCTTTTAGAAAAGCTGAGAGGCGGTAATGACCGTCAACCCTTGGAACCTGATACGGTTAGTACCGGCGTAGGGAAAGTGTACATGTCACAGCACCCCGACCATAACTCGCATTCCTCTTTCCTTGAAAAAACATCTCCCGGAAACTATTTCCTGCCAGGTTCCATAAAAACATGCAGACAAAGGAGGTTTTTTGGAACTGAAACTGAATGGAAAGACAATTTCAACAACTGCCGGGACCGTAATGGACCTGGTTTCAGAACAGCAGGCAGATCCTGCAGCTCTTGTGGTTGCTGTCAATTTGTCCGTGGTCACTGAAGAAAAATGGCAGGAACATGTCCTTAAAAGCAGGGATGCCGTTGAATTTCTACAGTTTGTTGGGGGAGGATAAGATGACTCAAGGACACCTCGACCCCCTGATCCTTGGAAACAGGACATTTTCAAACCGCCTGTTCACCGGGACCGGGAAATTCGGGTCCATGGAATTGATTTCCCCCATGCTCGAGGCCAGCGGATCCCAGATGATTACCGTTGCCATGCGGCGTGTAGACAAGGAAGCGTCGACAGGAAACGGAAACGTGCTTGACCATATCCCGGATCATGTCACTTTGCTGCCCAACACTTCGGGGGCCAGAAATGCCCGGGAGGCGGTCCACATTGCCAGGATAGCAAGGGAGGCCGGCTGCGGGGGTTTTATCAAGATCGAAGTGATCACCGACATGAAATACCTTTTCCCTGACAACCACGAAACTGTCAGGGCAACACAAATCCTGGCAAAAGAAGGTTTTGTGGTACTGCCCTACATGATGCCTGACATCACGGTAGCCCACCGGCTGCACGATGCCGGGGCAGCGGCGGTAATGCCCCTGGGTTCGCCCATCGGCAGCGGCCGGGGGCTTGAAATGAAGTCAATTATCGCCATGATCCTTGAGGTCAGCCGGCTTCCGGTGGTGGTGGATGCCGGAATCGGCAGTCCCTCCCATGCTGCACAAGCCATGGAAATGGGAGCTGACGCGGTACTTGTCAATACCGCCATTGCCACGAGCAAAGATCCTGTGAGGGCCGGCCTGGCATTTTCCCTGGCGGTGAAAGCGGGGCGAATGGCCTATTTGTCCGGCATGGCCGGCCCGAAAAAAGATGCAGAGGCATCCTCTCCCTTGACCGGTTTTCTCCAGGAGTGATCATGACTTTCAAGGATACGCTGAACACTTTTTCCGATTTTGATTTTAACGAATTTTTCAAGTCTGTTTCTTCAAAAGCAGTGTCAAAATCATTGAACAAAGAAACCCTTGATCCGGAGGATCTGCTGAACCTGCTGTCCGACAAGGCCGGCTCTTTTCTCGAAAAAATGGCAAGGACCGCCAATGCATTGACCCTCCGGCATTTTGGCAGGACGATAAGTCTTTTTGCGCCGTTGTATATTTCAGATCATTGCACAAACCGGTGCACCTACTGCGGGTTCAATGACCAGGCCATGTTCAGTCGGACCCGGTTGACCATGGAGGAAATCGAAACACAGGCCCGGGCCGTTGCGGGCACCGGCATCCGCCATATACTTGTCCTCACGGGTGAAGCCCCAAAAAAAACTCCTTTGTCCTATCTTGAAAATGCGATCAGGGTTTTAAAGCCCTTTTTTGCCTCCATTGGCCTGGAGATTTTTCCCATGGACGAACAGGGATACAAAGAATTGATAAAGGCAGGGGCCGACTCGCTCACAATTTACCAGGAAGTTTATGACAGGGCCATCTACAGGCAGGTCCACCTTAAAGGTAAAAAAACCGATTATGACTACCGGCTGTCGGCCCCGCAAAGGGGTGCAAAGGCGGGATTCAGGGCCGTTACCATCGGGCCCCTGTTCGGCCTTGGCCCGCCCCGGATTGAAGCCTTCATGGCAGCTATGCACGCCCGTTACCTTGAAAAGCGGTTCCCTGACGTGGAAATATCTTTGTCGCTCCCCAGGATGAAACAGGTTCCCGGCGGTATTCCGCCGGGCCACATCCTGACTGACAAAGGATTTGTCCAGATCATGCTGGCCTGGCGGCTGTTCATGCCCCGGGCAGGTATCTGTATCTCCACAAGAGAATCCCCTGAGTTCAGGGACAGGCTCATTCACTTAGGGGCCACCCGTTTCTCGGCCGGGTCCAGGACCGGCGTGGGCGGATACACCCTTGCCGGGAACACTTCACAAAACCAGTTCGAAGTTACCGATAACCGGCCGGTGGCCGATATCTGTGCCATGATTCAAAAAAACGGGTTCGATCCTGTTTTCAAGGACTGGCAGGCGGTTTGACAGGCATTTGCAATCAACCACAGTAAAACAAGGAACAATAAAAAATGACAGAAACAAGGCTTCTGGATGCTGCCGTCAACAGGGTGGCCGAAGGACTGCGGGTACTCGAGGATATCGCCCGGTTCACCCTGGACCATGAAAAAATTGCTGCAACTGTAAAACACCTGCGGCACAGAATCAGGGACCTGTTCCGGGGAAAGGAAAAATCATTTCTGTCCGCCCGGAATGTTATGGAAGATGTGGGCGTAAAGATTTCCATGGCCCAGGCCAAAGACGACCGCAAAGGCATCAGGGATACGGTTCTCTCCAACTTCAAACGGGTGGAGGAAGCCTTGCGGACTATCGAGGAAATTCTTAAATCCCGGGGGGATCCGTCAATGGGAAAACAGGTCGAGGCCTTACGTTTTTTTGTATATGCGCTTGAACCCGAGTTTGTTTCACTTTTTTCCAGGTCTCTTCCCGGGGGGATCTACGGCATTCTCGGAGAACGGTTTTCCCGTGGCCGCACCAATGTCGACACTGCAAGGCAGATGGTGGCTGCCGGCATCGATATACTCCAGTATCGTGAAAAAATCACGGACAAAAGCCAGAAACAGATGCTTGAAGAATGCCGGGAAATCCGGGAAATCACGGCGACGGCAAACGTTCCTTTCATCGTCAATGACTATGCCGACATAGCATTGATGGTTGGAGCGGACGGTATTCACCTAGGCCAGGACGACCTCCCGGTTGATGCGGTCCGCAAAATCGCTCCCGGAATGATGATAGGGTGCTCCACCCACAGCCCCGGCCAGGCGGCAAAAGCCGTGGAAGCAGGTGCGGACTATATTGGCGCAGGTCCCCTTTTCGCAACACAGACCAAGGAAAACGCCGGAGCCGCCGTCGGTCTCGAATATCTCGAGCATGCGGTAAGCCGCCATAATGTTCCTGTCGTTGCCATCGGCGGAATCAAGCTTGCCAACCTGAAAGATGTCCTGGCTAGGGGGGCTATGACCGTTTGCCTGGTCACTGAAATCATTGGCGCAGAAAATATTGAACGAAGAATTTACGAGATCAAAAACATAATGGGAGAATTTAAATGACCGGAACCTATACCACGCAGATGGATGCCGCACTGAAGGGCATTTTTACGCCACAGATGGCACAGGTGCTTGAAAAAGAAGCCATTTCGAGACAGGAACTCATGGAACATACTGCAAAGGGCCGAATCGTCATCCCGGCCAATAAAAACCACCTGAACCTGTCGGCCGCCGGCATCGGCTTTAAAATGAAAACCAAAATCAACGTAAACATAGGGGTATCAAAGGATGTCTGCAGTTTTGACAAAGAGCTCAAAAAGGCCCGCATGGCGGTCGACCTCAAAGCTGACGCAATCATGGACCTCAGCGTGTCAGGCGATACACAAGAATTTCGAAAACGGCTTGTTGCCCAAATACCGGTCATGATCGGGACCGTACCCATATACGACACAGTGGTCAGGACAGGTGGGCAGATCGAAGATATCACCCTGGATGAATGGTTTGACACCGTAAAAATCCATGCAGAAAACGGCATCGACTTTATCACCATACACGCAGGACTTACCCAGCACAGCATACAGCGTTTGAAAAACAATCCGCGGCTGTGCGGCATTGTCAGCCGTGGGGGTGCAATCCTGCTGGAATGGATGGAAAAGACGGGCCGGGAAAATCCTTTTTACGAGCATTTTGACCGGCTTCTGGACATATGCCAGGCCCATGATGTATGCATCAGCCTTGGTGACGGGCTCAGGCCCGGTGCAATCAGGGATGCCACGGACCCTGCCCAGATCGAGGAACTGATCACCCTCGGAGAACTGACACGCAAGGCATGGAAAAGACATATCCAGGTCATGGTCGAGGGTCCAGGCCATGTGCCTTTAAATGAGATTGAAATGAACATGAAACTCCAGAAAAAACTCTGCCACCAGGCCCCTTTTTATGTATTGGGCCCCCTTGTCACAGATATTGCCCCGGGATATGACCATATCACCGCGGCTATAGGCGGGGCTGTCGCGGCAATGCACGGAGCGGATTTTCTCTGCTATGTCACCCCGGCCGAGCACCTGAGGCTGCCGACTGCCGATGATGTCAAAGAAGGAATCATGGCCTCGAAAATAGCCGCCCATGCAGGAGATCTGGCAAAGGGCCTGAAAAATGCCGGTGGCATCGACAACAAAATGGGGGCGGCCAGGGGCGATCTTGACTGGGAAACCCAGTTCCAGTGTGCCATCGATCCTGAAAAGGCCAGGGCTTACCGGGAATCCGCACTGCAGGACCCGGCCGGAACCTGTACCATGTGCTCGGATTTTTGTGCAGTGAAACGCAGCCGCGAACTGATTCCAAAATGACAGAGGACTAAAAGGAGGGACAGGATAAAACAAAGGCCCCGGGGCCGGCCGGGGCCATAATATATGTTTTGTTTTCAGCCGTGCTCTGGTATATTGAAAATGAGCATGCCCAAAACCATGTTCATTTTCAAACCGGCCCTCTGCAATGACAGGGGCATCCAGACAAAAGGAATCGCGTGCGGCAGAAATTCGGCAGCAGGGTTGTCAGTGACCTGAAAAAAAGATCCACGTCAGGGGTTTTCTTTTACATACTGGTTCCACCGGTTTTATTTTTCACGGACAGCTATATACAGCGGCATTTATTTGTAAGTCTTGCTTTCCTGGGTATTTTTTCTGCCATATGCATGTTCCGGCTTGTCCATGTCTATGTTTCAAAAAAAACACCCAGGAGACTTGAATCCCTGCACAACCGGATATTTATCGTAAGCGTGCTGCTCACAGCCCTGTCATGGGGCGCGGGCTCCGCGTTTTTCCTTCTCTACAGTGACGAGCCCGGCATACAGACCCTGATGATCATCTGCACGGTCGGTTTCAGCGCCGGCGGGGTAATGTCATTTACGCCCTCGCTCTACATAGCGGTAACATACAACCTGCTCATGCTGATGCCCCTAACAGCCGCGGTTTTTATCAAGGGCGGCGCCTTCACCCTCGGGCTTGCCATAATCCTGTATTCTATCTACCTTTTCCTGATCACCCTCAGGGGCAACCGTGAATACTGGACTGCACTGGAAAACGAGGCTCTGCTTGAAGAAAAATCACAAGAGCTTAAAAAGGCGAGCCGTACCGATGTGCTGACCGGACTCTACAACCGTCGATATTTTGATGAACTGTTCGACCTTGAATGGGGGCTGTCCAGTCGTCGGCAAACGCCTTTGACCCTGCTGATTTGCGACATCGACCACTTCAAGAAAATCAACGATACCCATGGACACCAGGCTGGAGATGAGTATCTCAAAACCATCAGCAGCCATCTTGGAAGTGTTTTTCAAAGAGAAACAGACGTAGTTGCACGATACGGCGGTGAAGAATTTGTCGTCCTGCTGCCGGACAGGGATGCAGACCAGACCCTGGAACTTGCCGGGCGTTTCAAAAAGATTGTGGCCGATACGGTCCTGGACTGCAACAACAAAGCTGTACAGACTACCATCAGCATCGGCATAACATCCTGCGTGCCGTCGCCTGACCTGGATCGGGACACTCTGCTCAAGCGGGCTGACAACGCCCTTTACGCAGCCAAGGAAGCCGGCCGTAACCGGATAGTCACAGACAAGATGTGATCGACTCAACCCTGTACCCGGCAGGATCGCGGCAATTGTTCACCTGCAAGGTCAATCGCCGCTGCCGGAGTCTGCGAGTCGGGGTATGGTATATGCCTCTCCATTGAAATTGAATACCAGCATGCCGTTTTCTTCCGTCATGTACCGGGACAGCTTTAAAAGCACCCTGTCTGCCAGCTTGATGCGATGCTCCGGTGTTGTCACGTATAAATTGTCATCTTTTTCCTCCAGGGTACCTGGATCGAGCGTAATCTTTTCCCCTGTGTTCAATACCAGGGACATCGGCTCTGTTTCAACCAGGTCCACACCGAAAAGTGCCGTATCCTCGTAATTGAAATAAACCTTTTCCTCTGCATTGTCCCTTATCTGGTAAACATGGTATCCTTTTTCATCCTTTCGAATGGATGAATGAAAATATTTTATGATCTTGGGATGCTCGAACCTGCCGTGTTCATTATGCCAGACTCCGTTCTTGTCCAGCCAGAAAACCGCTTTTTCCCTGGGAACAATTATCTGTTTTTTTTCCCCTGCCATTTGATTTATTCCTTTTTTTCTTTTATTGTCATATCGAGCCTACATCAGTTTGGTTTCACAATCAACCTAAGGAGACATACAATGGCCGATACCACTTTCAAAGGAACACCGGTAAAAACTGCCGGAGATCTCCCCGCAGCCGGGACACAGGCACCGTCCTTCAAATTGACAAAAACCGACCTGTCCGCCTGCACGCCGGAAGATTTCAAGGGCAAAACCCTTGTCATGAACATTTTTCCAAGCCTTGACACACCGGTATGCGCCATGTCGGTCCGGCGGTTCAACAAGGAAGCAGGAGAGCTTGACAATACGGTGGTCCTGTGCGTGTCTGCAGACCTTCCCTTTGCCCACAAACGGTTCTGCGAGACCGAAGGGCTCGAAAACGTGACTTCCGCTTCTGTTTTCAGGTCACCGGAATTTGGAAAAGACTACGGTTTGACCATTGAAAACGGTCCCCTTGCCGGCCTTCTGGCCAGGGCGGTCATCATCGTGGACGGCACCGGAAAAGTGACCTATACCCAGCTGGTGCCGGATATCGCACAGGAACCCGATTATGAAAGCGCCATGTCGGTCTTGAAACCATAATTTACGCTATTGATACATTGACTGTTCAAAAACGGCTGCCATGGATGTGATATACCAGTCTCTCGAGTTCACGCTCCAGCTGGTGATGCGCATGGGCAGCGTCATGTTCCTGAGCCTGTTCGGTATCGAGCTTCTTCTCCAGATGGGGTTGATGAAATATTTCAAACCCGTGGGAAAGCCAGTGGCCTCTCTTGCCCGACTGCCGTCCGAAAGCGCCCTGACTTTTATATCTGCCGTAGGCTCCATGATCGCGGCACATACAATGACTGCCCGGTTTTTTGCAGATAAAAAGCTGTCTTTCCATGAACTGATGGCCACCGGGGTTCTAAACACGGTTCCCTTTCATTTCAAGGAAACCCTGACATTCCAGATTCCTGTGGTGCTCCCGCTGCTCGGCCCCAGGCTCTGCCTGATATATATTGCGGCTTTCTGGCTGACCGGTTTTGTAAAGCTGTTTTTCGTGGTGATTTACGGCCGACTGTTCATCACGCCATCTATCCGGACAACCGATGCATTTGACCTGAACACGTGCGACCCTAAAGACCCGGACTGCACCAGGCCGTCATTGCGGCAGCTGATGCTTCAGGCCTGGCACGCCCGAAAAAAAATGTTTTTGAAAATGATCCTTCTGCTTGCCGGCATCACTTTCATCATCCAGGTTCTTATCCACACCGGAATCATGAGCACATTCGAGGCCCTGATCCGTCCCATGACATCCTGGTTCAGCCTGCCGCCGTCGGTCGTCGGGCCTGTCAGCGCATATATTTTCAGCCCGGTTGTTGGTATCACCTACATGTCCAATATCATGAACCAGCAGCTGGTGACCGAGTTTGAGGCGATTGTGGCCCTGCTTGCCGGCAGCATCCTCATGATACCCATGACGCGCTTGAGACGCACGCTTCCCAGGTATGCCGCAATTTATGGAATGAAAAACGGACTGGCCATAGGCCTGTGGACAACGGCGCTGAGCATGTTTTCCAGGGCACTCGTACTGGTTGCAGTCCTGCTTTTTTTATAGCCCGGCTTTCGGACTTCAACGATGATGAAAACTTTGCCTGTCCTCTCTATCCGGCAGGCAAGGCAGGTGCTGTCAGTTCCCTGATAAAAGAGCCGCAGGCTTCGACCCCTTTTTCTGCAACCACCCTGATGGTCTCCGACCCGATTACTGCGATATCCGCCTTGCCGGAAAGAAAGCCGATATCTGATTTATCCCTGACACCGAAGCCGACGGCTAAAGGCAGAGTTGTCGCCCTGCGGCATCTTGCAAGATAATCTGTCAGGTCTTCGGAAAACTGCGTGGTGTTCCCGGTCACGCCTTTTCTGGCCACACAATAGATAAATCCCTTGCCATGGGAGGCAACATGTCTCATCCGGTCGTCAGTGGTCTGGGGAGAAAAGAGAAAAACCGGGCAGAGACCTGCATTGTCAAACTCCTTTATATATTCGCGGCCTTCTTCAGGCGGTATATCCGGTACAATGGCCCCTTTGACATTTATTTGTTTCAACCGGGCCGCAAATGCTTCCATGCCGTATTTGAACAGGATATTGGCATAGCTCATAATCAAAAAGGGAATATCAAACCGGGCCGCCGCTTTTTCTGCAAACTCGAGGCATCCTGCCACGGTGGCACCGTTTTCAAGGGCAGCCTGGTTTGCTTTTAAAATCACCGGTCCGTCGGCCATGGGCTCTGAAAAAGGAATCTGCAGCTCCATCAGGTCCACGCCGGCCTCGACCATCTGCTCCACCACCTGCATTGACTGTGAGAACGAAGGATACCCCATGACTATGTGGGTCATGAGTAAAATGTCCTTTTGGGCAAGTTTTTCTCTGATGTATGATTCAAGCATGATATTGTTTCGCCTTTTCACGGATAAATTGTTTCCATCCCGGGTCGTCCAGGGCGTCGGCCACGGTAAAAATATCCTTGTCACCCCGGCCGGACTGGTTGATGATAATGCAGTCCCGGGGGGAAAGCTCTCCTGCTTCCTTGAATGCCCTGGCAAAAGCATGGGCTGACTCGAGGGCGGGAATTATTCCCTCTTTTTTCATGGTCAGGCGCATGGCCTCGACGACTTCTTTGTCAGTAGCGCTTTCAAACCTGGCCTGTCCCTGGTCGTGCATCTGGGACAGGATCGGAGAGACCCCCACATAATCCAGGCCCGCCGATATGGAATGGGTGTGCTTCATCTGGCCGTCGTCATCCTGCAGAAAATAGGTTTTATACCCCTGGGCAACCCCGGTGCTGGCATCGCTGCCGCACAGCCGTGACGCATGGCGACCTGAATCCAGACCCTCGCCGCCGGCCTCCACGCCCACCAGTTCCACCGGGTCTGACAGAAAACCTGAAAAAAGGCCCATGGCATTGGACCCGCCACCCACACAGGCATATACCCTTGCAGGCAGCTTTTTTTCAATCTCGAGTATCTGCCGCCTGGCCTCCAGGCCGATGATGGATTGAAAATAGGAGACCATTTCCGGAAAAGGGTGAGGCCCGCAGGCAGTACCCAGCACGTAATGGGTTGTGTCCATGTTGGTGACCCAGTCTCGGAAGGCCTCGTTTATTGCATCCTTGAGTATCCTGGTTCCGTCGGTAACCGGCACCACACTGGCTCCGAGCTGCTCCATCCAGAAGACATTGGGCCGCTGTCTGGCCACGTCGGCTTCCCCCATGTAAACGGTGCAGTCGAATCCGAACCTGGCCGCCATGGTGGCGCAGGCCACTCCGTGCTGCCCTGCGCCCGTCTCGGCGATTACCCTTTTTTTTCCCATCTTTTGGACAAGCAGTCCCTGGCCCATGACATTGTTCAGTTTATGTGCACCTGTATGGTTCAAATCCTCCCGCTTGATGTAGATCTTTGCACCGCCGAAATACCGGGTCAGGTTCATGGCAAAGGTCAGCGGGGTAGGCCGGCATGAATAAGAAGACATGATATCCTCGTATTCCTGCCAGAAGGTGCTGCCGTCCTGCCTTGCGGCCAGAAAACAGGCCTCGAGTTCTTCAAATGTGGCCACGAGGACCTCGGGCAGGAATGCCCCGCCGTAATTACCGTAATATCCGCGTGTTTTCATGCCTGCTTCTCCTGCCTGTCCTAAAATAATCAGTTAATTGTTACAGTTCCTGCCCTGGTATCTGCTGGGCAAACGCAAACCGGTCGGTTCTGCACAGCATCCGTGAAAAAACAGCTTTCTGGGCCTGTGGAAAATTCAGTACCCGCTTGACCTCCAGCACCGGATCACCGGCTTTGAGTTCAAGATGCCTTGCCGTCCGGGATCCGGCTAAGGCAACCTTGAAAATCTGGCGGCCGTCTCGAGGCACGAGATAATACCGGTCCGCCACCACACGTGCCAGGGAGCGGTTTTCAAGATCGACACGGTCAATTCCGGAAAACAGCCCCGGGTCCAAAAAGCTGTCTTCAATGAGCACCGGGGTCTTTTTGACCCTGGTCACCCTGGAGATGAAATAGGCCTGCCGGCCGGAAAAGGGGTTGTCCGGATCGAGAGAAACCGTTTTAAGGGTTATTTCTTCCAGCATACTTGTCACGGTTTCGATGCCCCGGGTCTGGAAGGCCGCACTTGTACCGGCCAGGGAAAACAGGTCCACCTCGGCCTCAGGCTGCCTGACATAGGTCCCCGAACCTCTTTTTTTTTCGACCAGCCTTTTTTTGACCAGCTGGTCAATGGCCTGCCGGACCGTGGGACGGCCAATCCCATATGTCTTTGCCAGTTCGATTTCAGACGGTATGGTGGTTCCCGGCAAAAACCGCCCCCGGCCTATCATGTCCGCAAGGAGATCCGATAGCTGCTGGTACAGGGGCATGGGGGAATTCGGATTAAGCAAGACTGTCTTCCTGGTGCCTGATTGTCCATAATTGTTCATCGAGCCGGACCTTCTCCGGCTGCTGCAGATCTTACTTTACGATTTAAGCTGAAACTTGTCAAGACATATTTACAGATTTTTTGGGCAGGCAGGTGCAGCTACTCATAGGTTTCGTTGGACAGCTTATTGTCAGGATCCCCCTCCTCTATCATCTGCAGCAATATTTGACGGTCATTGTCCAAAGGAAGCCTTCCTGTCATCTCGGCATAGCCCACCTGGTCGCCGTGCTGATTTGAAAACCTGGCCTGCGCCTTCGCCCTGCCGTTTTTCTCGATTTGCTCAAGGGTGATGGTACAGCGTATGGTATCATCGAAATAGACCGGCCTGATGAATTTAAATGTCATGCCAGTAGCCAGCCAGCCCACCTGGCCGCCGAACTCGCAGATCATGGATCCTACCAGAAGACCATGGCATATCAGGTCTTCAAACCCTTTTGATTCACTCCAGCGCGTATCGTAATGAACAGGATTATAGTCCATTGTCAGGTCGCCGAAAGCCAGGGTCTGGTCTCTTGTAAAAGTCCTTTGCCAGCTGAAGGTGTCCCCTGGTTTGAGTCCGGCGATAACGGCTTTTCGAAAAGGATTGGCCATAATTTATCATTTAATCAGAAATTCATGGTTTGTTCAAACAAAAACATCGCCGGCACGGTTAAAGAAAACTGAGCTGACGGACAAAAACATCCTGGAACGAGACGCTGGAGGCAAGATCGATATTTGAAACAGAGTCGGCCATCCGCTTTACGGATTCAAGATACTGCGGGTCACACAAAACCATTACCGCGCCCGCACCTGCGGCATTGCCCACCACCCGGACACGGTCCGGGTCCATGGGAGGGATCATGCCCAGGGTCATCATGTCGGATGTATCTGCATGTGATCCAAATGCGCCGGCAATGAGAATTGCTTCAAGGGATTCAATCCCCGCCTCTTTTTGCAGCAGTTTAATCCCTGTGATCAGCGCGGACTTGCCGAGTTGGATGGAGCGGATGTCTTTCTGGGTGACCAGTATTCCACGCCCGTTTTCAGTTTCATGCCCGGGTACCAGGGTATAGGCTGCTTTGTTTTCCCGGGTGCGGGTCAGAGGGATCACGGCCGGGTTTTTCACGAATGCACCATCAGGCCTGATGATATCGTTTTCAAGCAGCCTGGCTGCCGCGCTTATCACCCCGGTGCCGCAAAGCCCTGCAGGGCTTGCCTTGCCTGAACCTTCAGGCGGTTGAATAACCGTATATTTACAAAACGCCCCCGGGTCCTCGATGATCACACGGTTGACCGCACCAGGGACCGCATGCATCCCGAAAGACAGGGAGGATCCTTCAAAAGCAGGGCCTGTAGCGCAGGAGGTGGCGAATATCCTGTCTTTTGCCTTGAGCATCAATTCTCCATTGGTCCCGAGATCCATGAGAAGCGTTCCTTCGGGCTGGTTTTCAAAATCACAGGCCAGGGCGGCGGCCAGGATATCCCCACCTATGAACCCGGACACCTGGGGCAGTGTCTGGATGGAAAAATCCATCTTTTCAAAACCCAGATCCTTCCCTGAAAACGAACGAGCCTCAAAAAAAGCCGGCTTATAGGGCGCCACCCCGATACCACAAGGATCGATGCCGGCAAAAAGATGAATCATGGCTGGATTGCCGACCACTGTCATCTGACGGATATTCTTTTTTTCAACCTCGAGCCTGGATAAAAGATCGGCCATTCCCCTGTTTATGGCCCGTACAACCAGCCGCTGGAGTATCCCGCGTTTTTCCTCGGACTGCCCGGCCGCAAGAATCCTGGCCATGACATCGTCCCCGTGGATGGCCTGGGGATTTTTCAAGGCAGCCGAAGACATGACCCGGCCCCGGGCTGTGTTACACAGATAAATCGCAATGGTTGTGGTGCCCAGGTCAACGGCCATGCCGTACCTGTCAGGGCCTGAGGAATGCTTGAACCTTTGCTCGAAGCCGGGGGGGAAAACGACAGGGGCCTTGTCCAGGATATGAGACACTCCCAGTGACGATTCAGGGATCTCGATGCGGATATCGGACACAACCTCGAAGCAGCAGGCCTTGACCATCTCACCGGATCCATCATCGTGCACCAGGAAAACAGCGCATTTCCCGCAGGTCCCCTTGCCGCCGCAGTCGGACCGCAGGAAGAGACCGTTATTCATCAAAACGGACAAAAGACGTTCCCCCCGGCGGGCGGCAATCCGCCTGCCGGAGGGCAGCAGGGTTATATAAAAGGCGGTATCAGGCATAGGGCCTCTATTATACCGGCGTTTTTTGCAAAGTCAAAAACTTTGTCCGGTACTATGATCCCGGGACCAGGACCTTCTCCAGCCGTTCGACCATGTAGTCGATTTCCTCTTCATTTATCACCAGCGGAGGTGAAATGCGGATGGTATGCCCATGGCTGTCGTTTACAACCATACCCTCATTGAGAAGCTGCCGGCAGAAATCCATGGCATTGCCCTCTTTGACCTCTATGCCGATGAAAAGCCCTTTGCCACGGACTTCCCTGACATGGGGTGACCTGGCTGCAATGTCCTCTATCTTTTTCTTGAGGATGGCCCCCATTTTTTCGGACCGGGCTGCAAGGTCTTCTGCATCAAAAACATCCAGGGAAGCGGTTCCTGCCACACAGGCCAGCGGATAGCCTCCAAAGGTGGAACCGTCCGACCCCTTGGAAAAAACCATGTCCATTATTTTTTTGTTGGTGATGAATACCGATAACGGCACCAGGCCTCCGGACAGGGCCTTGCCCAGGATGACCCCGTCGGGCACTATGTTTTCGTGTTCAAAGCAGAATTTTTTACCGGTCCGGCCCATGCCCACCTGGATCTCATCTGCAACCAGCAGCAGATCCTGTTCATCCGCCAGTTGCCGCAGCCCCTTAAGAAAACCTTCAGGAGGTATCTTCATGCCGCCCTCCCCCTGGAAAGGCTCAACCAGGATACCGCAGGTATTTTTTGTAACGGCCTTTTTGACAGCGTCAAGATCACCAAATGCCACAGATACAAATCCCGGGGTCAAAGGACCGAATCCCTGCCTGTATTTTGGACTCGAGGAAAAAGAAACCACGGAAATTGTGCGGCCATGAAAATTGTTATCAAATACAATGATTTCCTGGGATCCGTCAGGGATGCCTTTTTGCTTGTATCCATAGTAACGCATTGTTTTAATGGCTGTTTCCACTGATTCGACCCCGCCGTTTTTCGGAAGCACCTTGTTGCCGTGGTCCCCGAAACGCGGGCCCATCTGGGGGGCGAACCGCGCGGCACGGGCCAGGAAAATGCCCAGGGGGTCTGAATAGACCACATTGGACAGAACCGATGCATAATTTCCGGAAAGGGCATCCATGACCGGCTTTGTGATGCTGGGATGGTGATGTCCGGGATTAGCGGCTGAATAAGCTGCCAGGCAGTCAAGGTAGCGGTTTCCTTTTTCGTCCGTGAGCCAGCAGCCCTGCGCCTGTCTTACAACCAGTCCGATCCGGTCATAATGATGGGCGCCAAAACCTTCCTCCATTCCGAAAATCGTGGTGTCGTTTTCAGCGGAAAATCCTTTTTTCTCTTCTGTATGTCTCATTGCGGTCATGGTCACCTCCTTAATCGTCTTTTTTGATAATATCGTAAATAATCATTTCATGATCGGTCAGCTTTTTTCCCTGGTCCAGGATTTTATCCAGGAAGCAGTGGTAGAAATCATGCCTGAGGCTGTCACGGTTTGCAGTGATAAACCATTTGTTCCGGGTCCAGTTAATAGGAGACAGATCTTCGTTGCCTGTTTCGAAAATACCCACCAGCGCCTCTTTTTTATCCGTTATCAGATCAAAGGACCGGCCGCCCAGCTTGTCCACGAGATGCCCGTGATCAGGATGGATTACCTGCACCTCAAACCTGACCGGTATATCACCCATACCGATATACCTTATGCGAACCCCCCGCCGGCCAGCAGCGGCCAGGTGCTTTTCAAGGCGGGCATCGGCCAGGGAAAACAGCCTGATATAGATTTCCTCTTCCGCATTGTCGATCATCTCGGCCGCCTTGGCCATGACATTGTCATATCCTGTCAGGGTCCAGATATATTCAAACCCTGTTTTTTGAGACATGCGGGCTATTTCCTGTTCAAAAATCGCAAGATCGTTGTCAAACGAATTTTTCAGCCGCCGGGCCAGTTCGTCCGACGGCAGGGGGGCATACTGGCCGGTATTGACTTCAACCACGTATCCTCTGGCCATAAGATTGCGCAACACGTCATAAATGCGTGATCTGGCAACTCCGGACATCTTGCTGAGCTGCGAGCCGTTTGCCGGATGATGGCGGACCAGGGCAAAATAGCAGGAGGCTTCATACTGGGAAAAACCCAAATTTTTCAAACTGGTTATGGTATCCATGGCACCCTTTTTCTGAAGAATGTTGCTACCTTATTAGCAACATAAATGGAATCAATTATAAAGTCAAGAAAAAAACATGCCGGGTCAAGCGGAGCCCGAAAGTTAAGTTAATTTAAAAAAAAACAATATCTCTTTGACTATGCTTCCTGATTCAGGTAGAATTCCCGGACGAGTCAATAAAAACATTTTTACTTACTGGAGGAATAAACTCATGGCAGGTGTAAACAAAGTCATTCTGGTTGGAAATCTTGGCAGGGATCCTGAAATCAGATATTCTCAACAGGGAACCGCCGTGGTGAATTTTCCCATCGCCACTAGCGAGGAATGGGTGGACAAAACATCGAACCAAAAGCAGGAGCGTACTGAATGGCACCGGATCGTCGTGTTCGGAAAAATGGCCGAGGTGTGTGAAAAATACCTGTCAAAGGGCCGCCAGGTTTACATCGAGGGTAAACTCCAGACCGACTCGTATGAAAAGGAAGGTCAAACCCACTACTCCACAAAGATTGTCGCCTCGACAGTCCAGTTTCTGGGCTCCAAACAGGACAGCGGATACCAGGGCAGGGACAGCGGGGGATACTCGCCTGGCCCCGGACCGGACAGTTACCAGCAGGGCGGAGGCCAGAATACAGGTTTTCAGGGCCAGACCAGCCCGGGAAGCCAGACCGGCGGGCCGGCACCTGATGATGACATTCCATTCTGATTCACATACCGCTTAATTTACAATGAGCCCTGTGACCGGTTTACTCCAGGAAAATGACCGCCTGCGCGCAATCAACCAGATGCTGATCCAGATCGCCAATGCGGTCAACCATGCCGCCAGCCTGGATGAGCTTTACCAGTCCATTTACAATGCCCTTATAACGGTCACCCGGGTAAACAACTTTTTTATTGTCCTGTATGATCCTGTCACGGACCTTATCAAAATTGTTTTTCATGAAGATGAAAAGGAAGATTCCGGCCACCTCGATGCATTTCAATCAACCCCGCTGAGCGAATCCAACACCCTGACCGCCGAACTGATCCGCAGCGGCCGTCCGCTGGTCCTGGACAGGGAGGATATACTGGAAAGGATCAAACGTCACCGCTTCAATCTTATAGGACCGCCGGCTGAAAAATGGATCGGGCTTCCGTTGAAGATCAAGGGAACCGTGCTAGGTGCAATGGTAACCCAGACCTATACAAGCCCCCACCTGCTGGACCAGCGGGATGTGGATATCCTGACAGCCGTATCAGACCAGATAGCTATTGCTATCGACCGCAAACAATCTGAAGAAGCTCTTTTGAAAAGCAGGGAGCAGATCCGCCTGCTCTCACGCCAGACCGAACAGTACAGCCTGGTGGCCGCATCGGCTATCTCCATGAAAAACGAGGAGGACATATATAAAAGCATATGCCGGGCCATCACCAAATATTCAGATTTTACAAGGGTTGTGATCATTTTGTTCGAAGGCTCGCCGCCAGTCCATAAAATCGTATGTTCCCACATGGTGGAACCCCACCAGATCAAGGCTGTACAGGACCTGAATTTCGCACCGGATTTTTACCTGGCCCTGTATAAAAAAGGCATCAAGCTCGGGCAGTTCTCCGTTTATATCCCCCATAACCTGATCAACCCGAAAAGCACGGTTCCTTATGAATCGCGGACCATTGATCCTGACAACCTGCCGTCCACCTGGCACCGCCATGACAAGCTGCTGGTAAGGATGAACAATGAAAAAGGCCGGCTGATCGGCCTGCTGGCTGTTGACCGGCCCAGATCGGGACAGCTCCCTTCCGATGAAACGGTCCGGCCCCTGGATATTTTTTCAAGCCTGATTTCCCAAGTCTTAAGATATAAAAAAGCACAGAAGGCCCTGAAACTCGAAAAGAAGAGGGCAGAGGCCGCCAGCCAGGCCAAAAGCGACTTTCTGGCAAATATGAGCCATGAAATCCGCACGCCTATGAACGCCATTATCGGCATGACCCAGATCCTGGCAAACACAAACCTGTCACAGGAGCAGGAGGATTATACCCGGATAATTGAAAAAAGTGCGGATGCCCTTTTGCAGATCATAAACGACATCCTGGATTTTTCAAAGATAGAGGCCGGAAAACTTGCCCTCGAGGAAATTGAATTCGACCTGTGGAAAACCATGGAGGACATCTCGGATCTTTTTGCCGTCAAGGCACGTGAAAAACAGCTGGAATTTATCTGTGCCATTCCGCCAGACGTTCCTGTCCGGGTCATTGGCGATGCAGGCCGGCTGCGCCAGGTTTTGATCAACCTGGTGGGAAACGCCATGAAATTCACCGAAAAGGGTGAGGTCATCCTTTGTGTCGAGAACAAAAAGCAGGCAGCTGAATCAGTCCGGCTGACATTCACTGTAAAGGATACAGGCATTGGTATTCCCCAAGACCGGCTGTCCTCTATTTTCAACTCTTTTTCACAGGCTGACATGTCCATCACCCGCAAGTTCGGGGGCACCGGCCTGGGGCTTACCATTTCCAGGCAGCTTGTGGCATTGATGGGCGGCAGCATCCATGTCGAAAGCGTTGCAGGAAAAGGCGCCTGCTTCTGGTTCACGATCACTTTGAAACCTGTTTTTGCCCCAAAAGCACGCCACGCAACGCCCCTGCCTGACATTGAAAGCCAGAATATCCTGGTGGCAGACGGCCACAGCACCACCCGAAAACTGATATGCTCCTACCTTGCCGCCTGGGGATACCGGCACTTTGCCGTTGACAGCATCCGAACCGCACTGACGGCCCTTGACAAACAAAAACCACCGCCAGGCCCTTTCACCCAGATTATAATCCACCATATACCCCCGTTTCTTGACGGCGAAGCCCTTGGAAAAGCCATTCAGGAACAACCTGAAGGAAAAAAAGCCCGGCTGATCCTGATAACGTCACCGGGGGCGCCGGGAGATGCGGCACGCATAAGCAGCATGGGTTTTGATGTCTATTTGACAAAACCGGTTAAATACGCGCAATTATTCAGCTGTCTGACCGCAGCATATCCCCCTTTGGACAAAACGGCGCAAAAAAAAGGTTTGAGCAGTATTCTCACAAAACATGCATTAAAGGAAGCGGCTCCCTGCAACGCAAGGCTGCTCGTGGTCGAAGACAATGCCGTCAACCAGAAAGTAATGCAGAAAATCCTGGAGACCTTCGGGTATTCAGCCGCCATAGCCGCCAACGGCAAAGAGGCTTTGACCGCCCTTGCCAGTGAAGACTTCGACCTGGTTTTCATGGATATACAGATGCCGGAAATGGACGGCCTGACGGCCACCCGCCGAATCCGGGCAAACCATGATGCCGTGCGCGACCCTTGCATCCCCATCGTTGCCATGACGGCCCATGCCATGGACAGAGACAAGGAACGCTGCCTTGCGGCCGGGATGACCGGTTTTATAACAAAGCCCATCAAGCCGGCTGTCATCTTGAAAACTATCCAGGCCTGCCTGCCTTCGAAAGTACATGACAGAATGGAAGAAAAGAATGAAATCCACACGGATAACCCCTGATATCACTTATGTCGAGCCGACAAAAGCAGGCAGCTACCAGGCCTGTGCCGGAGTGATCGTCAAAGGGGAAAAAACCCTGTGCATCGACCTGAACCTGGGCCCGGCGACTCCCGCCCTTCTCGAGCAGTCAGCACCACATGCAGCCGTAATCACCCATTATCACCTGGACCACTCCATCTGGACCCGCTTTGCAGCCTCATGCTGTGATGCACAGGTATTTGTTCCCGAAAAGGAACGAGAGTACCTGTCTTCCCTTGAGTTTGTGCTTGAAAAAACTGCCGGCCGGTTCGACGTAAAAGACCAGTGGCGTGATTTCATGGTACAAAAGCTTGGATTCACCCCGCTGAAAAAATTTGAATGCTATACCGGCAGCACTGGTTTCAATGATTTTTTCCCGGGCCTTGCCTGCATTTCCACCCCTGGTCATTCCCCGGGTCATTCCTCTTTTTATTTCTCCAATGAAAAATTATTGTTTTCCGGCGATATGGGACTCGACCCCTTTGGACCCTGGTATGGATGGCCGGACTGCAGACTTGAAGATATCGTAACCTCGATACTGGACCTGATGCAGCTGGATGTCCGGATGATTTTGACCAGCCACGGCGGCATCATCACTGAAAAAATCAAAAAAGCCTGGATCAGGGCGCTGTCACACCTGGTTTCCAGGGAAAACGAAATCCGCAGCCGGCTGGCAGCGGGCATGGACAGGGAAACCATAGTCAAAAACGGCATCTTCTTTGTGCACAAGAACCGTGTAAAACAGCCTCTGCGGTCTTTCATGACCATGTGGGACACGGTCATGTTCAACCATCACCACCTCCTGCTGCAGAAAGGAGGCCTGGTCCACAGATTTCCGGTTCTCGAGAGCCTGGTATATGAAGACGGGTAACTTGCCTGCGGCATCAGAATACAACGCCCTCTTTAACCTTTGATATACCCGGTATAATGGTCTGGGTACTGTGAATACCCGGTATGCTCCGGATATGCTGATCCACGAACTCTGCGATGATCTCCGCGTCCGAAGCCAGAAGGTCTCTTTTGAGTACCGCTTTCACCAGGATGTCCACGCTGCCGTGGACAGAATGAGCCTCTTTGACCTCTTCCAAGGAAAACAGTTTGTCGATTATTTTCATTTCCGTTTTGGTATCCACATTGATCAGGATAAACGTTGTGATGGACCTGCGCATTTCAGGATATTCCGGTGCGGTTTTTTCCAGCATGTTTTTCCTGAACGCCTCCATGTTTCTCGGAATCATCCGGTCGATACCGATACCGTAGCGCCGGCTGGAACTTCTGTCCCAGTGGTTGTAGGAGATATAGGCATAAAGGTCCGCAGGAGTCCGCCGCGGAAAATATTTAACAATGCCCGCGTTTTTGACAATTGTGACAAGGGGCATATAGATGGTATTGTACCAGTCCCGGGCCGCCTTTTTCAAATCGACAGCATCTTTTGAGATATTTTTTAAATGGTTCTGGTGTTTGCGGATCTGTTCGAGCAGGTATTTATATTTTCCTGTTTCCGTCAATTCAATTTTATCCAGAAGACCTGTTTTATCGTAAAAATCTTTTTTTTCAATATACAACAGGTTTTCCAGGGTGTTTTGACCGGATATCAGTTCCGTGACCCTGGCGCGGATCGCATCGCGGCCAAGCTCCTTGGCAGCGGACACCCGGTGATTTCCGTCAAGCACGTAATAATCATCCCTGATCTGGTACAGGCTGACCGGGGGCATGGTCTGGTTGTCCCGCATGGCGCGCTTGATCTCATTGAATCTCTTGCCTGAAACATGACGTTTTGGCCTGAACTGTGAGTCAAAATCATGATATTTACCGACACTGCCGGTTATGGTATTCAGCGGGACCATCATGGTGCCGTGATCCACGAAACGGATGGCATCTTCCTGCGCTTTTTTTTCGTTGAACGACGGGATATGATCTTTGTCTTCCAGGTCAATGGCCGTTCCGGCAAAAAGTTTCTTGAAAAACTGTATTATCCCCATTCACACCTCTATAATATGATACCCGCATGTGTTGATCACCCGGGTGGATTCAAACATGGTCTCCCGCTGCAAAGGCGTTTCAAATTCCCTGTGGATATGCCCGTGGATAAAACAGCGGGGCCGGTACTTTTTCATCAGGCGCAGGTAACTTTCAAATCCAGTGTGACACCGGTCCTCTGCATCATGGATGTGCCGCGGCGGCGCATGGGCCGCCACCAGGTGAAGCCCGCCCTTTCGCCAGATGGAAAACCATTTTTTCCGGATTATGCTTCTCATCTGTTCATCTGTATATTGATTCGGCCCCCCATTGTACCATATCGAACCTTCCAGGCCCAGGATATTCAACGTTTTGAACCGGACAACCCTGTTGTGTATGTTGCTGCAGCCCATGGGATTTGCCACTGAATACCTTATATCATGATTTCCCTTGATAAAATACAGGGGCCGGTCGAGCCGGTCCCGTAAAAACGACAGATATTCAGGGGCCAGGTCGCCGCAGGAAATAATCAGGTCGAGTGACGGCAGATCCCGGGCCTCGATTCTGTCCTTAAGAGTTTTATCGACAAAATCGGATACGGAAAGAATTCGAACCCCGTGGGGACCTGCAGGTTTTTTTTTCATGATGTCATGTCCATAAAGATATGTTTCTTTTTCAGAATAGATACGCCAGTTCACCGTCTAAAGTCAAGATTCCCCAATTTTTTGACCCGTTAATTGGCCATGATCAAAAATTTTTTTTTGCGCCAAAAGGTTGCTAATACGGTAGCAACAATACGCGGACAAAAGCCTGCCGGCAAATAATGCTTGCCATTTAAAATTATTATGCTAAATATTAGTGTCACTTATCATTAAATGTGAAGTGCATTTTAAAAACGGCTGTGTCAGAGAGGGCTGCGGCTCTTTTTGATGCACCACAATTCAAACGAGGAGGATGAAGGATGAAAAAACTGTTACTTGCTTTATTTGCACTGGCCTTTGTTATGGTTTCCGTACCGGCTGTTGCAGATGACATTGAACTGGCCAAAAAATCAACTGTTGAATCTATTCGAAAAAGCGGCAAACTCAGGGTTGGTTTTGAATCCGGGTACATGCCGTTTGAAATGACCAGTAAGGACGGTAGCTTCATGGGGTTTGACATCGACATGGCCAAGGCTCTCGCCAAGTCAATGGATGTTGAATTTGTGCCTGTCAACACCGCCTGGGACGGAATTATCCCCGCCCTGGTCACCGACAAGTTCGATGTCATCATCGGCGGCATGACCATTACCCAGTCCCGAAACCTCCAGATCAACTTTTCCGACCCCTACATCATTGTCGGACAGGCGGTCCTTCTCAACATCAAGCACAAAGACAAGGTTAAAAATTACAGAGACCTGAACGATCCCAAGTACACAATTGTATCCAGACTGGGAACCACTGGAGAACAGGCAGCACAGAAAATGATCCCCAGGGCCAACTACAAATCCTATGAAGCAGAAGCAGAAGCAGCCATGGAAGTCATCCAGGGTAATGCCGATGCCCTGATTTACGATCTGCCGTTCATCGAGAAAGTCTACAATCAGCATGGCAAGGGAAAAGCAGTTGCCCTTACAGAACCGTTCACTTACGAACCGCTGGCCATTGGTATTAGAAAAGGAGATCCGGATTTCCTCAATTTCCTGAACCATTTCATCCGCCAGTACAAAGGGGACGGACTGTGGCAGAGATCCTACGACAGATGGTTCAAAAGCACGGACTGGTTTGACAAAGTTTCTGAATAATCATCTGATATGATTGTTGTTAGTCAAGGCCGATAAGTGCTGCTTATCGGCCTTTTCTTTTACCCTCAAGATTTAAGGCATGCAAAATAGATGGACTCAAAAATATCCAACATTCAAAGATTGAGCAACCCTGCCGCCTACATATTTTCAGTGGCAGGCTTTATCACGCTGATGCTGATTCTTGTCGGTGCGGTCTATTATGCAACCGTAACCGTTGAATATCAGTGGCGATGGTACAAGATCCCACAGTATTTTGCCTACAAGGAAACCATTATAGTCTATGCGGACTCCAACGGCGTGGTCGAAGAGATCAAAACTAACGGCGATATGGTCGATGTCATTATCACCGATGATTTCGGAGAACATACGTTTACCGTTCCCAAGGGCGCTGTTGAACTGGACGAGGGAGATTTCACTTCTCCCGGGGACAAAATCGCCGAGTATATAGGGGGATGGGCGCCCGGCCTGCTTGCCGTCGGCATGTGGATAACGCTGAAGATCAGCTTTATTTCAACCATCCTGGGTATCCTCATCGGTATCATAGGAGGCGTTATGCGGGTTTCCAAAACCCCGGTGCTCAGGTGGACAGCCATGACCTATGTGGAAATTGTCCGGGGGTCCCCCCTGCTGGTCCAGATAATGATAGCCTATTTCGTCCTGGGGACAACGATAAATAAAATTCTCATGATGAACGGCATTCCAAAACTGGATCCGGAATGGTATGGGATTGCTGCCCTTTCCATATTTACCGGGGCCTATGTCGTTGAAATCGTCAGGGCCGGTATCGAATCCATACATACAGGACAGATCGAAGCCTCCCGCTCAGCTGGAATGACATACTTTCAGTGTATGTACTATATCATCCTTCCCCAGGCTTTGAAAACCATCCTGCCCCCACTGGCAGGCCAGTTCATAAACCTGATCAAGGATTCATCCCTGCTGGGAATGATTTCAGTCAGGGAGCTGACCAAGGCCACCCGGGAGGGTATAACGGTAAGCCTGCAGACTTTTGAGCTATGGTTCATGTGTGCGCTGCTTTACCTTATTTTGACCTTCACGCTTTCCATGTGTATTCAATATCTGGAACGGAGGACCTCTACAAGATGATAGAAGTTAAAAATATTTACAAAACATTTTTTGTCCCCCACGAGGTCAAGGCGCTTGTCAATGTATCCAACAAGATCGAGGTCGGCGAAGTGGTGGTGGTTATCGGGCCTTCCGGATCCGGGAAAAGCACGTTCCTCAGGTGCCTGAACCGGCTGGAAACAGCGGATCACGGCCAGATACTGGTGGATGGCGTAGACATCTTCGACCCCAAGACCAACATCAACAAGGTCCGGGCCGAAATGGGAATGGTTTTTCAGTCTTTCAACCTTTTTCCCCACCTGTCCATTCTGGGCAACGTGACCATTGCCCAGAAACTGGTCCGGAAACGCAGCAAAAAGGAAAGGGATGAAAAAGCCATGGCCCTGCTGGAAAAAGTAGGTATTGCAGACAAGGCCCATGCCCACCCTGCCAACCTGTCCGGTGGACAGCAGCAGCGTGTGGCAATTGCAAGGGCCCTTGCCATGGACCCGAAAATGATGCTGTTTGACGAGCCCACATCCGCCCTGGACCCTGAAATGATCGGCGAGGTGCTTGAAGTCATGAAAACACTGGCCAAGGAAGGCATGACAATGGTCTGTGTGACCCATGAAATGGGTTTTGCACGGGAAGTGGGGGACCGGGTCATTT
Organism: uncultured Desulfobacterales bacterium; assembly: GCA_964397015.1. Lineage (GTDB taxonomy): Bacteria > Desulfobacterota > Desulfobacteria > Desulfobacterales > Desulfobacteraceae > MADRE2. The sequence continues at coordinate 29,600 of CAYNHL010000001.1, forward strand.
TCATGGACGAGGGCGCTGTTGTAGAGGAAGGCACTCCTGAACACTTCTTCAAGAACCCTGACCATGACAGAACCAAGTTGTTTTTAAAACAGATCCTGTAACCTGGTCCATGAAATCCCCTGCCGGCCGGCTAAAGAGGCAGGGGATTTTCTTCGAATCCATGGGTTCTGGACAGTTTTTCAAACATCAGGGTCATCCCGGCCACCAGGCTGTAGATGGACTCGATGTCCAGATTGTCTTCGGCTGTTTCATCGAAAAAAAGCTTGAGATCAGATTCAAGCCCGTCTTCGGGTTTCTGCCAGCAGATCAATAACGGCAGCTTCGGCAGAGGATAAAGCACCAGTGAAAGATCGGCATCATAGTGACTGTCCACCTGCCGCCCGCTGAACAAGCGTATGATGTCTTCAAAAAAGGCAGGGTACAGGTCTGCAATCTGTTTCATGGACTGCTCGCACCGGTGCTCGAAAAACCGGTACCAGTCTTCACCCGACGGAAGCTCCCGAAGCGACATCCAGTTGCCGGTGGGCTCTTTTCCCCTGCTGTATAGAATATAATGGTATACAGGCACCACTACCCAGTTGTTGACATGGATGTCGGTGACTATGCCGCCGTTTTGATCCACGCTGAATGGTTTACCCAGTATTTTAAGCCTGAGGCGTGAATTTGAGTATTCCGCTCCGAGCTCCCGGGCCCTGGACTCAAGATCGATTTCACTGATCTTCTGCTTCAATCCATCCACCATCGCCCGGTGTTTTTCTTCCTGTTCCTGGCGGAAGGTATTTTTCTCGTTTCCATATTTTTCAAGAACGTCAGGGGCCACATAAGGGCATTCACTCAAAAGAGCCTTACCCAAAAACACGTCACCGGCAAACGCCATGCATGTCTTTTTATTGCACTCGCGGCAATTGCTCTTGTCAAGCAGTTTGAAAATTTCCATGACATTGTTGAACTGCGCCATCATTATCTCCTGTAATCTTAATATTTTTCTATCAAATCATAACAATAAGCATTTTTATTAACTCATCAATCCTGAGTTTTATTTGCCCGACCCCTTGTACTACAATGTGGTATGTATTATATTGTTTAAAAGACAATAAAAAGGGAGGGTATATGAAAAAAAACCAGACAGATACAAAACAAGGGGCTGCATCTGAACGAACCCGGTGCGAAGCGACTGCCCTGATGCTTGAAAAAGCGAGAAAGGACGGCGTAAAACTCGATCTTGACCGGGGAGTCGATATGAAGCCCTGTCCAATAGGTGAAGTTTCGGCCTGCTGCAAGCACTGCTTCATGGGCCCCTGCCGCCTGAATGCGCGTGATCCATACGCCAAGACAGGTGTATGCGGCGCAACTATCGACACCATCATGTCCCGCAATTTCGGCAGGATGGTGGCAACGGGATCCGCATCCCACAACGACCATGGCCTGCACATTCTCAAGCTGTTTAAAAAAATCCTGGAAGGAAAAGTACTGGATTTCGGCATTGACGATGTCCAGAAACTCGAACAGGTGGCACTGTCAATAGGTATCGACACAGAAGGCAGGACGGCAAAAGAAATCGGCCTGGAACTGTGCGATGAACTGGAAAAAACGTTCACCAGCGTCGACGGAGAAATGCCTTTCACAAGGCGGGTGCCGGAAAAAACACTTGAACTCTGGCGTAAAGAGGGCATTGTTCCCCGGGGGGCCATGCTTGAAGTCATGGAACTGATGAGCCGCACCCATATAGGGTGTGACCAGGATTATGACAACCTGACCAAGCAGATCAGCCGCACCGCACTGGCCGACGGATGGGGTGGCTCCATGGTGGCAACGGAATTGTCCGATATCATGTTCGGCACTCCTTCTCCTCTTCTGGCCGACGTCAACATGGGTGTTTTGAAGAAGGACCATGTCAACGTAATCGTTCACGGACACGAGCCCGCCATGTTCGAGGGAATGCTGGCGGCGGTCAACGATCCCTTTTTCATCGAGCAGGCCCGGGCAAAGGGAGCCCAGGGGATCAATCTAGTAGGGATGTGCTGTTCGGGTGCAGAAATGATGTCGCGCCACGGAGTGCCCCATGCCGGGAACTTCAGCTCCACCGAAGCCGTGATTGTCACAGGTGCCGTGGATGCCATGGTGGTGGATATCCAGTGCATCAAGCAGGGATTGTCAGATGTGGCCAGGTGCTATGATACCCACCTGATCACCACCAACCCGAGGGCCCGGATTGAAGGGGCGGCCCACATTGAATTTGATGAAAACAGCCCCCGAAACTGCACGGATGAAATCCTGGCACGCGCCATTGCACGTTACGCCACCCGCAGTATGCCCGTGGAAATCCCCAAGCAGGTCAACCCGGGAATCCATGGTTTTACCCATGAATATATCGAGTACATGCTCGGCGGTACGTTCCGGGGCAGCTATTCCCCGCTGAACGACAATATCATCAACGGGCGCATCAGGGGGGTTGCAGGAGTGGTAGGGTGCACCAATCCCAAGGTGCGCCAGGATCATGTCCATATCGAACTGGTAAAGGAGCTTATAAAAAACGATGTCCTGGTCCTTCAGACCGGGTGCTCCCAGATCGCCCTTGCAAAGGCCGGATTCCTGGTACCTGAAGCTGCGGTCCTTGCAGGCCCCGGCCTTGCCGAGGTCTGCGAAGCGGTAGGCATGCCGCCGGTGCTCGGGCTCGGTTCCTGCGTGGACAACACACGCATCCTGATTGCCGCCTCTGCCATGGTTAAAGCCGGAGGACTCGGAGACAGCATTGCAGACCTGCCCGTGGCAGGTGCGGCACCGGAATGGATGAGCGAAAAAGCCCTGGCCATCGGCCAGTATTTTGTCGCTTCCGGCGTGTATACGGTTTTCGGAGTCGGCTTTCCCATTGTCCAGTCAACGAAATTTCATGACCTGATGTTCGACGGTCTTGAAAAAAAGGGTTTTGGAAAATGGGGCACGGCAGCAGACCCCCATGACATAGCCAGGATGATGATCTCCCATATTGATAAAAAACGAAAGCAACTGGGAATTGACAAGGCCCGGGACCGGGTTCTTGTGGACATGTCCGACAGGCGTGAGATTGCCTGACAGCCTTTATCCCCGCCCGGCAATACAGCCGGGCGGGCCATCCTTGATCATCAACATTCAAACACCTTGTGATCCGTGACACTCAGCAGCCGGGCCCCTTTTTCAGTAATATGAACGACACTTTCAATGCCGGCGGCAAACCTGTCCTTGAAAATAAACTTGGGCTCGATGGCCAGAACCATGCCCGGCAGGAGCACATCCTGCTTTTTTCGGGCCACCACCGGCGCCTCCACCAGCTCCAGCCCGACTCCGTGCCCGATGAACGCGGCTTTTTGTTCCGGTATACCCAGAAAAGTCGATTCATACCCCATCCTGCCTGCCTTTGCAACGGCCGTATCATACACCTCTGCCATGGCCTGCCCCGGTTTCATCATTTCCACCAGGGCGTACAGGATATCGATGGAGGCTTTACAGGCATCCATGGCGGCCCTCTCCATTTTGCCAATGACAAACATCCGGGATTCATCCATATGATATCCATTGAGAACTGTACCGAAATCGATGAGGATAGGCTCGTTTTCTGCCAGTTGTTTTGGGCCTGCCCCGTAAGGATAGGCGCAGGAAGTCCCGGTCCCGCACACGGGTGAATCCAGGGCACCGGGCAGTCCGCCGTTCCTGCCGCTCATCAGGTGAAAGGCAAACCCTTCGGCCCGGTAATGCCGCACCTGCAGTTTCCCGGAATGCCCGTATTTTCGTGCAAAGGTTTCAAACATGCCGCAGAATTCCATTTCAGAAATTCCAGGCTCGATGGCCCGTGCCATATAGTCAAAGGTCTTTTTTGACAGGTCGGCCGCTTGTTCCATCCGGGCAATTTCCCAGTCGGATTTAATCTGCCGGCATGCATTGATCAACATGGCTGCATCCTTGAAAACAGTGTTTTCAAAAAGGGATTCATAAAACAAAAAGTCCCGGTGCGGTACCACGTCAAACGCCAGGCCGCAATTTTTAATCCTGGTACCGGCATCTTTTGCGGCATTTTTAAAAATCTCTTTGACAGATTCAATTTTTTTGACCCGAAAGATAGAAGTTTCCGCAAGAGCTCTCGGCAGGAAATGCTTGACATACAAGACAGGATCACTGTCCTGGTATACCATCAGGTAGCATTCCTGGGCCGTACCCGAAAAATAGAAAATATCGGGTTTATGGGTGAGAAAAACAGCGTCCATGCCTGCGCTTGACATAGCATGACGCAGAGTTGAAATACGCGACTCTATCTCGGTTTTTGGAGTTTTTAAAAAAGAAACAATCCCTTCCATGAAAAAACGACCTTATCTTTGTTTATAGACTGCCGGCACAATGCCGCAGGTCCTGATCCTGGAGCTCAGCGTGGTAGGCGCCATGCCCAGCAGCCGGGCTGCGCCGCCTGACCCGTATATCTTCCCGTTACAGGCGCGCAGGGCATTGTGGATATTTTGTTTGACCATCTGCTTTACCTGGGCATCGGTTTTAATGTCACCATGGCTTTCAAAATTGAACTGCCGGTCCCTGGAACAAATATTTGAGGACAGTTCCGGAGCACTGAATTCAATTTCAAGAGCCGCCTGTTTTGAAATAATCACAGACCGTTCAATAAGATTTCTAAGTTCTCTTACATTTCCCGGCCAGTCATAGGAAAGCAGCCGGTTCATGCCCTCATCGGTTATGTGCTTGGGCCCGAGGTTCATACCGGCCAGGATATCATGGAGAAAATGAAATGCAAGGGGGCGGATGTCTTCCCTGCGCTGCCGGAGTGAAGGAATTTCAATGGGAAAGACATTGAGCCGGTAATAAAGATCCCTGCGGAAACGCCCGGCCTCGATGTCCTGCTTGATATTTCGATTGGTGGCGGCAATGATCCTTACATCCACATTCCGGGTTGTATCATCGCCTATCCGCTCATATGCCCCTTCCTGGAGCACCCTTAGCAGCTTTCCCTGCAGGGAAAGGGGCAGTTCACCCACTTCATCGAGAAAAAGGGTTCCGGTGTCGGCGGCCTGGAAACGGCCAGCCCGGTTCTTGACAGCCCCGGTAAAAGCCCCCCTGACATGGCCGAAAAATTCACTTTCATACAGCTCTCCCGGAATGGCTGCACAGTTGACCTTGATCATGGGCCGGTCCCGGCGGCGGCTGCGCCGGTGGATCTCCCTGGCCACCAGCTCCTTTCCCGTCCCGGATTCACCGGAAATAAAGACACTGGCATCGGTTGGGGCCACAAGCTGGATCTGCCGGATTATGGCCATCAATGGCTCACTGCTGCCGACAATATCTCCAAAAGATCGAGCCTGGTCGATTTCCTCCCTCAAATAGGCATTTTCAAGCTCCAGCTGGGATTTCAAATGGGCAATTTCATTAAATGCCCGGGCGTTGCTAATGGCTGCGGCCAGCTGGTGGGCGATCATCCTGAGCCAGAAATCACCCTCCTTCACCCTGCAGGCCTTTATGCGGGAGTAAACGGCAATCACCCCCAGAATTTCAGACTTGAACACGACAGGCTGTGCTCCGAACCCTGCAATGCCCTCATTGGCAGCCCACAGATGACGGGTCTGCCATTGGGGATCCTGTTCCACTTCTTCACCACTCAGGCCGCGTCCCTTTACGGCAACAGTGCCTATTCCTCCATACCCTAAAGGCATTCGTCTGCCATGCCCGTTCACGTCAGACCAGTCCGCCGCAGGGTCTGCAATGGACCTGCCGCCAGCGGCCTCAAGATGAAGGCACTCGGTATGCTTTGCGCAAACCTTTGCCATCGAGCACTCGTGGCAGATATCCGCCGGTTTTTTCAAAAAAATCCTGACCAGTGCGACATGGGGTCTCAAGGTCATGTGGGTCACTATCAATCTCAAAAGTGCCGGCACGGACCGCTCTGAAGCCATCTGGATCAGCAGTTCTTTCAGGGAGTCGTATTCAGGTTGATATGTCTCGTCCAGGGAAACCATGGTTTGACAATACACGACATATCGTTATTCTTCAACGAAAATTCGACAAACAACGATTTTCCGTTGCATTCTTGGTGAAAGCCCGGGGGATAGCATGACCTTTCAGGCGGTTAATTGAAGCTTTTGTTGATTCATGGCACAGGAATTGAATGGATTTCACTGGAATATGCTTATTTAAATATTTTTATTCAAAACCGCGCTTCAATGGAGACTATACATGACACGCATGTTCACTTCCGATAAAAGAGACAGCAGCAGCACAAGGTGTCCCGACCCCTTTCCCGTCCACACACTGGACCGGTGTGACAGGCCGACCACCTTGATCAATGACGACCAGGTCAAGAGAGTGGATGAACGCGCCGGCGGGTTCTACCGGGCCGGCAAGGGGGAGTTCGGTTCTCATCTAAAAAAGGAATACCGGCGCTTTGTGGCCAAGCACCCGCTGTCAGGTGCGCTGTGCAGCATGGCCGGTGCGCTGGGTCACCTGGTGGATGAACCCCGGACCATTGAAGACGGCAAAGACACACCATGGGGCGTGTCTGCCTGGGCTCCTTTTCCGAAAATATCTGAATTTTTGGCCCCCGGCACAGAAGACCCGGTTTTCAATACCCGGCATATCAAGGAAACAGCATATTTTCTCAGGGCGGATCTCGTGGGAGTCTGCAGACTGCCGCCTTATGCCGTATTTTCCCACAGCAAACATACCGGCGAAAAAATAGAGCTGGACCACAAAAATGCCATTGCAATACTGGTTGACCAGGACTGGCGTACGGCATCGGCATTTAACGGCAATGACTGGATCAGCAATTCCATGAGTTTTGTTGCCTATTCCAACAGCGGTTTTATAGCCTGCATACTTGCCGACTACATCCGGCGCCTGGGTTATCCTGCCAGGGCCCACCACGCAATGAACTACCAGGTTGCTGTACCTCCAATCCTTTTATGGGCAGGTCTTGGTGAAATGAGCAGGATCGGCGACGTGGTGCTGAACCCGTTTCTGGGGCCGCGCTACAAGGCTGCAGTGGTAACCACTGATATGCCGCTTGAAAGCGACAGGCCCATTGATTTCGGTCTCCAGGATTTCTGCCACAAATGCGGGAAATGTGCTGAGTTGTGTCCTTCACAGTCCATCAGTTACGGAAACAAGGCTATGCACAACGGGTATGAAAAATGGCTGAACGATGTGGAAAAATGTACGGCCATGCGCGTCGGAAATCCCAACGGGTCCGGATGCGGAACCTGTATCAAGGCCTGCCCCTGGAACAAGCCCTTTACCCCTTTTCACCGTGCCGTTTCCTGGGTTATGAGAAAAGTACCCGCCTCCCGCCGTTTCGGTATATGGTGCGATGACCTTATGGGCTACCACAAGCCGGATGCGAAAAAAAAGTGGTGGCTGGACATTGACGAAGCAGGCGGCCGGTATATAACCCCTCAAAGGACAGGCAGAAAGCAAGTGCGACGTAAAAGGTGACAGCTTAAAAAAGGTTGACAAAAGGCAGGGATATCTCTATTCAAAGAGAAATCATGAGCCGAATCAAAACCGTATGCAGCCGGGACTGCTATGACACCTGTTCGATGGTGGCCGATGTCGACAAGGCAGGGAAGCTGTTATCGATAAGCGCCGACCCTGAAAACCCGGTTACCGGGCAATTCACCTGTCCCAGGGGAACAAGGGATCCAAAAAGGCTTTACACCAACCGGGTTCAGACTCCCAGCCTTAAAAAGACCGGTGGTTTTTGTGACATGACCTGGGACAAGGCTGTTGACACCATCGGAGCCCGCCTTGAAAAAACCCTTGACAAACACGGCCCCGGGGCTGTCTTGTACCTGGAATATGCGGGCAACCAGGGACTTTTGTCCACGGCATTTCCCAGGCGCCTGTGGAATGCGCTCGGAGCGACCCAGACCGATATGGCCCTGTGCAGCAGATCTGGAAAACAAGCCCTGCGCCTCCACTACGGCTTGGCCCATGGTGTTTTCCCAATGACTGTCCCGTCCCGGGACCTGATTGTTTTCTGGGGATTCAACGCCAGGGTCAGTGCGCCGCACCTGTGGTCCCTTGCCAGGCAGGCGGCCAGATCTTCAAAAGTAAGGCTCGTGGTGGTTGATTCCAGGCAAAGTGAGTCGTCCAGGTATGCCGATGTCTTTATCCAGCCCCGGCCAGGTACCGATGTAGCCCTTGCCTGCGCCGTCATGAAACTGCTGATTGACAAAAACCGTGCGGATATGGATTTCATCCGCGAGCAAACTACCGGATTTGACCACCTGAAAACCCTGGTCGCGCAGTGGCCTGTTGACAAAGCCTGTAACATTACCGGCCTGGATGCATCCGATATCCATACCCTGGCAGACCTGTACGGCCAGTCCCATGAAAGCGCCACATTAATAGGCATCGGGCTCCAGAAATGCGATCAGGGCGCAGACCAGGTCCGGGCGGTATCATTCATTCCCGCTGTTTTAGGGCAGCACCGCGGATTTTTCTACAGCAACGGCGAAGCGTTCATGGTGGACCAGGACCTGATATCCGGCCGGTTTCTTTCCCAAAAAGACCACGATACAGTCCAGCAGGTAGCCCTTTCAGACATAGTCAACCAGGGCCGGTTTAAATTCATATATATCAACTGCATGAATCCTGCCGTGACTCTTCCCGACCAGGCGGCCTTTCGACAGGGAATCGCCAGACCCGATATCTTTACAGTGGTCCATGACACACACTGGACCCAGACAGCTTCACTGGCGGACATGGTTTTGCCGGCACCAACCTTTCTGGAAAAAGAGGACGTCGTCCTTCCATGGATGCACCCTTATATCCGAAAATCCTTTGCCGCCGTTTCGCCTGTGTCCGACAGCCGGACGGAAGCCGAAGTCATGTGCCTTGTTGCACGCCGCCTTTCACTGCCGCAACCGTGGCTGTTTGAAGACCCCTGGCAGGTGCTTCAAACAGCGATTGAACCCGCCCTGGATTCCGGCAGTTTTGCCGATCTTCTGTCGGGAAAGCTTTTGACCCTTAAGCAAAAGCCCATAGACCGGTATCCGACACCTTCGGGGAAAATCGAATTTTATTCCGGTCGCGCCATTGATAACAATCTTCCTCCCATGCCGGTCCAGGCATCTATTGAAACAGGGACGGAATTTGTCCTGCTGAACTCGGCTACTGTCAAATATACCAGCACACAGTTCCAGGAAGTTTTTGGCAATATCCCGGCCCTGGTTTACATCCATCCTGCCAGCGCCGGAGACCTTGGAATTGAATCCGGATGGAAAGCGGTCCTGGAAAATCCTCTCGGACGGGTACTTGTCAGGATACTTGTTTCAAAAACCGTTCCTGAAAATGTGCTGTGGATGCCTCGCCAGGCACTTGACCTTAACGGTATACCCATGAACTGCCTGATTAGCGGTATTCCACAGTCCATCGGCAGCGGGGGACGATATAACTCCACCCGTGTCACCATAACCCCTGTTCCATCATGAAAAAAGGAGTGACAATGAAAGGAAAACCGGCCATAACCCCTGCTTATTTCACCGCCACCTACAAGTTTGATTCGTCAGACGACCTGATAGACGTTGTCCAGAACCATGACGGGTTTATTTATTCACGCTGGGACAACCCGTCGGTCATGGAAGTCGAGGAGGCGGTTGCCCTTTTGGAAGGATGTAAAAAAGGAATCGGGTTTTCATCAGGCATGGCCGCCATCTCAACCGCGGTTCTTTCCCATGTCAAAGCAGGCAGCCGCATCGTTTCCATGCAGGAGATATACGGCGGAACCTATGAACTTTTTAACGACATCCTGCCCCAGTTCAACGTGGAATGCACCCTGGTCAACTGTTTTGAGACCGGCCGGCTGCTGGCCGAAATTGAAAAGGGGCTGGACATACTCTACCTTGAAACGCCGACCAACCCCCTTTTGCGGGTGGTGGACATCGCCCCCCTCGTTCAGGCTGCCAGAAAGAGGAACGCTGTGGTTATGATGGACAACACCTTTGCCTCTCCCATAAATCAGCATCCAGTCGATTACGGTGTCGACGTGGTCATTCATTCCGCCACCAAGTACCTTGGCGGGCATCATGACATAACCGGCGGAATGGTGTGCTGCGGGAAGGATGCCTATGAAAAAATCTGGCACTACAGGAAAATTCTGGGCGGTGTAATGGACCCCATGACAGCCTTTTTGACCATGCGTGGTCTAAGAACCCTGGCGCTGAGAATCGAGAAACAGAACACTAACGCAATGAAGATAGCCAGGTTTCTGGAAGCTCATCCTGCTGTCAAGACCACATGGTATCCAGGACTCGAAAGCCACCCGGACCACCAGACAGCCAGAAAACAGATGACCGGATTCGGAGGCATGCTCAGTTTTGACCTTGATGCGGATTTCGAAACAACCAAATCGGTCATGGACCGGTTACGCGTAATAAGCCTGGCCACAAGCCTTGGAGGGGTAACCAGCCTTGCCAACCAGCCAATAACCAATACCCATGTGGGATTGAGCCCAAAAAACCGTAAAAAGGCCGGTGTGAGTGAAAGCCTTATCCGGCTCTCAGCTGGCATTGAAGATGCCGACCTGTTGATTGCAGACCTGGCCCAGGCCCTGGAAAAAGTTTAATTCCGACTGTCGTTGACCAGAATGGCAACTTTGGGTTTGGTGAGTTATGAATCTATAAATTAACTGTCCGGCAACCGGCACGTGTCTGCCGGGCCCGGATAATACCTGTGAGGTTTTATCACAAATTTTAAATCAGATGCTTTTGCCAATCCTGTCAGCATTTGTGTGAACACATATTGATGAAACGGAAACAGGAAATACCAGTATGAAAGCCCCAGCAATCCTTTGGGAAAAAAGTGGGCCAGTACAACAACATTGCACTGGCCGTTACTCAAATTCTTTAGTTTTATTTCTAAAAGCGCTTCCCCCGGTATTTTCATTTCAGCCAGCAAAAGTAGTTTTGATTCGGGTTCCATTTCAAGGACTCTCCAGAAATCGAGTGCGTCTCCAATTCTCAAACTTTCTTTTGAACGCCTGCCACGGGACAGCCCTGCTCCCCCGGTAAATACATCGATAATTCCCCGAATCTTCCATAGCATATCTGCACCGTAATAACCCGTATTTCCGCCAATTTTTGCAATTGACTTCCAGAGGTCACCGGGAGTTCCTTTTACATCAGCCTGGTATCCGCAGGAAAGGGTCGTCCCGCCTGAATAGGAAGAATCTCCATAATAAGACCATTCCGGGTATTTTATTTCTCCGGCATCAGACCAGCAAGTATCCACCTGCTCCTGGCGAACCCGGTCAAGCGCCCTGCGAATCGCTTCAGAGCAAGAAATCAGATCCTGGGGGACAATACTGGTGATACTGTTTTCTGTACACGTTGTGGGCAGGCTCAATCCTTCTGTCAAGGGTTGTGCTATGGCTGCCGGAACCGGGGTCACAAGATGAATCCACAGGGATGATAATCTGGGTGTCAATACCGGGACCGGAATCATAAATGGTGCAGGCAAGCCAGCTTCTCTGGCAAAGATACAAAACAGGTCCCTGTATGCTACCACCTCAGGACCCCCTATATCGAATGATTTCCCTTTGGTTTCAGGGCATTCCAGGCAACCTTTAAGATAACCCAAAACGTTGGTTATAGATATTGGCTGGGTCGGCATACTGACCCATTTAGGGGTGATCATCACAGGCAACCGTTCAGCCAGATACCTTAATATTTCAAAACTGGCGCTGCCGGATCCAAGTATCATGGCTGCCCTCAGAACTGTTGCCGGAACAGGACCCTGCATGAGAATTTTTCCGACCTCGTTTCTGGAAACAAGATGTTTACTGATATTTTTATGATTGATATCTCCAAGGCCGCCTAAATATATAATATGCTCAGCTCCTTGTTCTGCTGCAGCCTGAACCATGTTTTTCGCACCGGTTTTGTCTGCATCACGGTATTTTCCTTTTTGAGAAATCATGGAGTGGACAAGATAATAAACAGCTCCACAGCCTTTCACAGCTTTTTTCAGTGAATCGATATCCTGGATATCTCCTTTAACCAGTTCTACATTTTGATCATCTCCCCATGGCCGGTCCTTCATCTTGGGTATGGAGCGGCCCATGGCTCTGACCTTGTATCCAAAGGCCAGCAACAAAGGGATAAGTCGTCCGGAAACATACCCGGTCGCCCCTGTGACCAAAACAGGTTTTTTATTGTTCATCCGGTATCCTTGAAAAAAAAGCTGAGTCAAACAATGAAAAAATTGCTAATATACACATTATACCGATAAAAAGCCCTGTTAATCAAGAAAATGATTGCCAATTAAAGGAGGCATCATGCTTACACCGATCAAAATAGGCATCAGTTCCAGTCTTTTAGGAAACAAAGTCCGCTACGATGGTGGACACAGCCATGACAGGTTCCTCACCCAGACCCTTGGACTGTTTGCAGAATATGTGCCGGTCTGCCCCGAAGTTGAAAGCGGCATGCCGATACCCCGGGAAGCGGTCAGGCTCGCAGGCTCTTCTGAAAATCCAAGATTGGTAACGCAGAAAACCGGCGTGGATAAAACTGCTCAGATGAAAACCTGGATCGAGACCCGTTTGAAAGAACTGGCAAAAGAAGACCTGTGCGGTTTCATTTTCAAAAGCAAGTCGCCCAGCAGCGGTCCATACCGGATAAGGGTGTACGGTGATGACGGAAAGGTCCGGAAAGATGGGCAGGCTTGTGGCTCAAGGGAAAAATCATGATCTGGATGAATTGTTTGAACCCTCATCCATTTGAGTTGAAACTAAGGAATTATTTTTAAGTTTCAAGTACGGCTGTTCTCAAGTGTCCGGATGTGCGTCCATAATTACCACCCGGTTACGGCCCGATGCCTTGGCTGAGTAGAGCGCCTCATCGGCCCTCTTGAGAAGGACGTCTATCCCAACGGCTTTATCCGTCAATGACGAAACCCCGATACTGATGGTAAATTTCACCCTGGTATTATCTGATATGCTGACGGCTTGCTGCTCAACAGTCTGTCGAATTCTCTCTGCAACGGCGGCCGCCTTTTTCACCCCCGTCTCCGGGAGGATCAACCCGAATTCCTCTCCGCCGATGCGGCCAATGATATCGACATTTCTCACCACGAGCTTAAAAGAGGAGGCCAGGGCCTGCAGCACCCTGTCACCTGTCTCGTGCCCGTAAGTATCATTGATATTCTTGAACTTGTCAGCATCGAGCATCATTACGGAAAGCGGGCGGGAGTACCGCCGGCTTTTTTCCAGCTCAGCAGCGGCCAGTTTCATGAAATGGCCCCTGTTGGCCAGTCCGGTGAGACTGTCGGTGGTAGCCAGCTTTTCCAGTTCATGCTGGGCTTCTTTAATACCGGTCATATCAAGATTTATTCCGATCATCCGTAAACTTCGTCCCTCGCTGTCCCTGTGCGTTCTCGCGGCTGCCTGGATGTATCTTATTTTTTTATCCGGCAGGATGATGCGAAATTCCCAGCGCCATTCTGAAGCAGCATTCACAGCCAACTCCAGTTCCTTTTCAGCACCTTCGAGGTCATCGGGATGCACCCTTTGGGTCCAGGCCTCGTAAAGACCGGTAAATTCATCCGGGGATACACAATAGATTTCGTACATCTGCTTGTTCCAGACCAACTCTCCGGTTTCAATATCCCACTCCCATATTCCTACGCCGCCGGCTTCCGATGCCAGTGAAATCCTTTCCGCATAGGAACGCAGTTTGTTTTCAGCTTTTTTCCGGTCCGAGATATCTCTCAGGGTGCTGACGGCAAAAAATTCACCATCACTTTCAAAGGCTGCCACGGTCCGTTCGATAAAAAAAGGATCGCCATTTTTCCTGAAGACCTGAAATTCCATAACCGAATTCAGGACCTTTCCCTGCCCGGTTCTGGCGAATTCCTTCAAGCCTTCTGCCGCTTCTTCCCGATACCCCGGAGGAACTATCAGGTCATGAGCCTTTTGTCCCAGTGCTTCCTGGCTGGTCCATCCGAACATATTCTCGGCAGCCGGGCTCCAGAAGAGTATCCGGTCGGTTGAGTCGATCATTATATATGCGTCATAGGTTGCTTCCAGCATGGCCCGTATTTTTTTTTCTTCTTTTGACAGGGCAATTTCCTGAGCTTGTTTGAGGCTTTTCCTGGTGGTGTCTATCTCATTGTTTTTTCGCATGTTCTTATAAGTGAAAAAGACCGCTGTAAAGAAAAAGAGAGACAGCAGGACATGCAGCCAGGAAGAGAAAGGATGGGTGGATGTCCAGCCCTTTTTGGGAACGGCTGTCATAAGCCATGACCCCGAGGGAAATATGACAGGCATCCGGACGGTCAACTCTCCATAGTCATTAAGCGATGGATTTCCCCAGAAGACATCGCCTCCTTCTCCTTTACCGTCAACTCCCTGTATGGCTATATCCAGATCTGAAAATGAATGAATCTCAACTATTTGAAACAGGCGGTCAACATCTATCGCGGCTGAAACAATTCCCCAGAATTCCTTTTTGTCTTGATCATTGATAAAAACTGGAGCCCTTCCGATCAACCCCCAGCCGCCCTGGACCAGTTCCAGTGGGCCTGCAACGACCATGGTGTTATTTTCCTTCACTTTTTTGGCCTGTTCCCATTGATCGGGCAAATTCCGGTAATCGACGCCGGCTATCTCCTCATTTCCCTTCAAAGGATAGATGAAACGTATTTTGAAATCCGGCGCCGCAGCCAGGTTTTTTAACAGGTTTTCCTGTGCCAGGACAGCCATGGCATAACGGTTGAACTGATCCGGGGTCAGCTCCGGATTAACCGAAATAAAACTGGCCATTCCCTGGAGCAGCAGCAGGTTCTGTGTAATCTCTTTTTCCAGGCGTGCACGCAAAGCCGCCATCCTCAGAGAAACATCCACCTTCTGATGGTTTTTTTGCTGCTGTGTCAACTGGTGATCTAAAAACAGATCAAACGCCACAGTAAATACCAACAGGGCGATAAAGGTTGCCGTGAATCGTTTAATCAAGATTCATCCTCAATTTTCTGTCAATTCGATGTCAATTAACTTGATGGTTTCTTTTACTGAAATAGCAGTATCAGGTTATTTTATCAAGTATACAGATCAAACCGGTTTGATACATGTTTAATTGCTCAACTATCGGAATTGTCTGAGTTAATTATTTATCATTTTACATATTTTGAAAATGAGAATATAATATCCGGAAATATAATTTTTTGAGATTCGGGTCACGAGCTGTTCTCTTTTCTCTTCTTCAAAATTGATCCGGCTAAAACTTTATTCGTGATCTGTTTTATCTCGCAAAAAAAATTATGAGACCAGTTCAATTTTTCATTAACTAAAATTGTGGGGGAAAAATCATGGATGTAAAAGATTATTGCAATGCAATGCTGGCTGAGGTTACCGCCTGGAAAACAAAGCTGGAAGCCATGAAAAAAGCTGCAGATAATTATGGCTCTGCAGAAAAAGAAAGAATTTTACCTCTGGTAGGGCAACTTGAACAGGAAGTGACTACTGCCCAGGCTCGTGTTGATCAGTTGGAAAATGAATGTCCCTCAGACTGGTCTCCTGTAAAAAATGAACTGGATGACCTTTTTGGCACAATTGGCAGCAGTGTTGACAGGGCATGGAAAGACCTGGAAGGCGGAAATGTAGGAGGATAGGTGTGAATAAAACTCATTTTTGAGATTCCTGTGCCTTTCCTGAAATGAACCTCTCTTTTTTCAATGGACAGGCAGAGGTTTCCACCGGGATAATAAACGCGCTTTTGCATTTTCGATCAGGGCGTAGAGAGTGGGAACCACAATCAGGGTCAGCAGGGTTGAAAGCATGAGCCCGAAAATAACTACAATGGCCATGGTCTGCCACCACTGGCTGGATTCACTGGTCCAGGATATGGCCATGACGTGAAAATCATAACTGATGCCCGTAACCATGGGCAAAAGCCCCAGGATCGTTGTCAGCGCGGTCAGCAGGACCGGTCGCAGGCGGGTGGCCCCGGCCGATATAACCGCTTCCTGCAGATCCATGCCCTTTTCCCTGAGCTTGTTGGTATAGTCAATCAGCACAATGGCATTGTTAACCACGATACCGGCCAGGGAAATCACGCCTACCCCTGTCATGATAATTCCAAAGGGAGACTTGATCACGATCAGGCCCAGAAAAGCCCCGCCAAGGGACAGGATAACCGAGGTCAGGATAATAAGCGGCTGCGCTACCGAATTGAACAATGTCACCAGGATCAGGAAAATGAAGAATATGGACAGGACAAAAGCCTTGGATAAAAATTCTTTGGCCTCTTCCTGTTCTTCATCCTCTCCTGTGAATTTATACCGGTATCCCGGCGGAAACTCCACTGACTCCATGATTTTTTGTGCCTGTGCCCTGGCAACGGCCGAGGGGATCATGGTCTCATCAACATTTCCTTTAATCGTTACAACCCGTTCGTGGTTCTTGCGGGTGATATCACCAAAGGTCCCCTCGTATTCAATGGAGGCCACTGTGGTCAAAGGAACCATGGTGCCTGCCGGCGTAGGTATCATGAGTTTGTTCAGAATATCGGTAACACGGCGGTCATGCTCCGCGAGCTTGACCACTATGTCGTAATCTTCATCCCCTTCGTAATATGTGGAGATATCCAGTCCGTTATACGCGGTTTTCAGTGCGTTTCCGATGTTGTTGGTAGTCAGTCCGAAAATAGCGGCTTTCTGCCTGTCCACCTTGACCTGGATGCTGGGAAGTCCGCTGATGTAATCATCCCTGACATCCTTGACATGGGGGATTTTTTCAACAACCCGCCGGACTTTTTCGGCAATTCTTCCCAGCTGACTAAAATCATTTCCGGAAATTTCTATATTGATCGGAGGTCCTGTGGGCGGCCCTTCTTCACGCTCATCCACCGTGATTTTCACCCCGGCGATTTTTTTGACTCTTTTCCTTAACAGGTCAAGATCTTTGGCCGTCGGGGTTTTGCGGTCTTCGAAATCTATAAACTGAATGCCTACATGATTGGGCAGATTTGAACTGAAAAGGGAAGAACCGGTAGACTGTTCCGCCTTTACGTACATATGCTCGATATTGTTGAGATCTCCCGGCGCCATAAAAACGGTACCGCCGGCTGTCTCATGTTCCCTTAATACCATTGCCTCTTCGTATTCGAGTTCCGGATACCCGGCAATGGCGGCTTCCACCTTTTTCATTATCCGGTCAATAAATTCCAGGTCCGCGCCTTCAGGTGTATCAACGTTCACATATACCGCCTGGGGGTCGATGGCAGGAAAAAATTCCACCGGCCTCTCAATGCCAACGACAAGGTACCAGAGCTGGAACATTGTCACCAGTATACCAACAGCCAGGACCAGTATGGTGAACTTGTATTTCAGGGCTTTTTTCATCAATCCGGCATAAAAGGTCAGCACAGGCCCGGTAATGGCAATGGGCTGTTCTCCCCTGCTTTCGATATCCTGTGTCGATGAGTTTTGCGACAGACCGTTTGCAGGTTTTGCCTTCAGCAGGTATGCGCACAGGGCCGGGTTGATCACCAGGGCCACAAACAGTGAACTGGAAAGGGTCACGATCAGGGTTACGGGCAGAAAACTCATGAATTCACCCATGATACCGGGCCAGAACAGCAACGGGGAAAAGGCCGCCACCGTTGTCAGGGTCGAGCCGATAACCGGCCAGGCCACCTCGCTGGTGGCTTTCATGGCCGCTTCCACCCGGGATACACCCTGCTGCATGTACCTGAAAATATTTTCCACGATAACAATGGCATTGTCCACCAGCATGCCCAGGGCAAGTGTCAGGGAAAAAAGCACCACCATGTTCAGGGTAATTCCCAGCACCCGCAGCACGGTAAAGGAAATAAGCATGGAAAAAGGTATGGCAAGTCCGACCAGCAATGCGTTGCGAAACCCCAGGACCACCAGAAGCACCAGCACCACCAGGATCAACCCGGAAATGATATTGTTTTCAAGGTCGGCCACGATCAGCCTGATGTTCTTGGCCTCATCCATCAACTTGGTAATCTTTACATCCCTGGGAAAAGTTTTTTTGGATTGTTCGAGAATTTCATCTATCTTTTCGGAAATATGGATGATATTTTCGCCTACCCGTTTTTTCACTGAAATATTTACAGACTCCCTGCCGTTGAGCCTGGACCGTGATGTCTCGTCCTTGAAGCCGTCAACCACGGTGGCCACGTCCTTTAAATAAATGGGACTGCCGTTGTGAGTGGCAACCACCAGGGACAAAATTTCTTCAGGGGTTTCAAACTCTCCTGGAACCTTGAGCTGGTAACGTCCATCTCCCAGAGTTATTGCGCCACCTGAAATATTCTGGTTTTCACTGACCACTGCCTGCTGGAGCATGGTAATGGGAATCTGAAAATAGGTAAGCTTGTCCGTATCCACTTCAATCCGTATTTCCCGGTCCCGCCCTCCGGTGATCTCCACCTCGAGCACTCCGGGTACGGCCTCGATATCGTCCTTGAAATCATCGGCAATCTTCTTGAGTTCCCCCGGCCCGCCTGCAGCGCCGGACAATGCATAGATTATAATGGGCATTTCTGAAATATTGAGCTCATATACCGACGGGTCACTGGTAAGATCTGAAGGCAGGTCGTTTTTTGCCTCATCCACCTTGTCTTTCACCTTGCTCAACACATCGTCGATATCAGTACCTGGTAAAAATTCTATATTGATCTGGGACATGCCTTCGGAGCTGATGGAAGAAATATTCTTGACCCTGTCCAGGCCCTTGAGTTTTTTTTCGATCTTCACGGTGATGCCGGTCTCGATATCAGCTGCGGAAACTCCCCTGTAATCTGTCTGGATAAATACATAAGGAATGGTAATATCAGGGGAGCTTTCCCTGGGCAGGATGCGATAGGAATAAACCCCCACCACAAGGACAATCAATGCCAGCACCAGGACCGATATCCGGTTTTTTACCGCTGTATCAGAGATGATCATAGAGTCAATTCCTCCATGTCCTTTATAACTCTGGACACGTTGATTCTTTCACCATCCTCGATAATACGGTGGCCCATAACCACAACCCGCTCGCCGGGTTCAAGCCCGCTGGGAATCTGAATGCGCCATCCTTCCTGAATGCCGGTTTCAACTTCCCTGAACCTGGCAATGGAGTCTTTTTCAATATAAACCCCGGTGCTGCCGCCACGGGACAAAAGGGAGTACATGGGAACGGCAAGACCATTCTCCACACGGTTTTTTACAATGGTGACCCGTGCGAACATGCCCGGCAGGATCTGGTGGCCGGGATTGTCCACGGCAATCTGTAGGTCATAAAGCCGTGCAAGGTCACCGGTAGTTTTTGACAGGTAGTACTGTGTCCCCTGGAAGGATTTCTTTCCCAGGGCGTCGATTGTCATGTCAAATGTTTTGAGTTTACGGACCGCATCCACGTCCGATTCGGGAATACCGACAACCACCTTGACCCTGTCAAGCTGGAGAATTGACACGACGGGGTCACCGGCTCCCATGAACTGTCCGTTTTCCACAAACACCTTGTCAACGACTCCCTGCATGGGCGCACGTATTATGCAGCGGGACAGATTGAGCTTGGCGTTATCCAGGGCGGCTTTGGTGGTCTTGACTCTTGCGACGGCATCATCGAGCTGGGACTGTGTCACAAACTGTTTTTCAGTCAATGCGGCCAGACGCTTTTCCATGGTCAATGCCGATTCATAGGAAGCCAGGGCCGAATCATACAGGTTCCGGTAATCACTTTCATCGATGACGGCCAGCACGTCTGAGGCCTCCACCACATCACCTTCCCTGATTTTCCTGGATACGATCTTGCCCTTGACCTCTGCCACCACCTGGAGGGAAACCCAGGGCCTGGCGATTCCCGGCAGGCTGATCTTTTCAATTATTTCTCCGGGTATCATTTCCATGGATACAATATTGGTGGGCGGACGTTCAACACCGGCCTCCTGACGCTGCTGTTCGATAACGTCGGTCTGACGGGCCGATATTTTCTGTTTCAACAGGAAAAAACTTCCGGAAAAAACCAGAACCACCAGTAAAAAAGGGATATATCCGATTAAAACACCGGTAATGGTTTTGACTGTGGATTTGGCTTTTTGTTCTTGTTCCATGATATGACCTTCTTTTCAGTAATCAAAAAAACTATCACAACATATATCGAAAACTCAAGATATCAAGTAAGGTACTTAAAAAAATACAGTTTTTAACACTTTTTTACAGTTTCTTCCAGGCTTTATTCTGCCCGCCGGTCAATGCCCCGCACCAGCGACCATTGGTTATGGCTCCGATACATCCATATTGCCAGAAACCTGTTACTTGTGTATTGTTAAACTATGACCACCGATAACATACGAAAAAAATGGCCCATTGCGGTCTTTGACTCAGGTCTTGGCGGTCTGTCGGTACTTGGGGAAATCATGGCGCTTTTGCCGTCCGAGTCTTTTCTTTACCTGGCCGACAGCTACAACTGCCCCTATGGTTCCAGGCCGGCCGATGAAACTGTCACCCTGGTACTCAGACACATGGATTTTTTAATGGCCTGCCGGTGCAAACTGGTTGTGGTAGCCTGCAACACGGTTACGGCCATTGCCATTGACCGGCTCAGAGCAACCTACCCGGTACAGTTTATCGGGATGGAACCTGCGCTGAAACCTGCCTGCAGGATGACACGGACCCGGAAAATCGGCATCCTGGCAACTGAAAACACTTTCAACGGCAGGCTGTACAGGCAGACCCATCAAAAATATGCCGCCGGTATCGACGTCTTTGTCCAGCCCGGTTTCGGCCTGGTTGAACTCGTGGAGGCCAATGCGCACAAAGGACCGCAGGCCCTTTCCCTGATTGAAAAATATATCTGCCCCATGCTGGAACATCACGTGGACACCATCGTGCTTGGATGCACCCATTACCCTTTTTTCCGGCATCTTATCCACCAGATTGCAGGAGACCGGGTCCAGGTTGTCGATCCTTCCCGGGCCGTGGCCGCACGGACCGCCGAGGTGCTTTCCCGGTCCGGGCTGCTGGCAGACAGTGGCAATTCCCCGGACAGGACCCTTTTTACCAGCGGAGACCCGGGTGTTGCAGAAGCGGTACTCTCCAACGTCATAAAACAGCCGTTCAGGATCATGCAACTGGCGCCGGTCGCAGAGGATCTTCCAGCCCGGCAAGCTTGAAGGACACGGCCCAGCGGGAAAACCTTTCAGCATGCCCCGGGTCAAGTGCGGCAAGATTCCGGATGATGGATTGGACACTGTATACTTGATCCCGGTTTTCCGGATTCTTGGAATGAAACTTGTCGGCCACACAGATGATTTTTTCCTCCAGTGAAACCGGCACCATGTCCCGGTGCGGCAGGGGAAGATCATTGGCCGCAATATTGTCCAGGGTTATACCCGCGCCGGTATGACGTTCACACACCTTTCCAAAACGCGGGTCGAACCCGCAGCCGTCCAGCAGCTGACGGCCCAGCCAGCCATGACAGATATACGGGTGTTCTCCGGTGCAGCCTATGGACCGGGCCCTGGTCATGAAAATACCGATATCATGCAGCATGGCCGCCTGTTCAATAAAGGCGGTATCCGGGTTCATCGAAGAAACTTTTTGTGCAATATCAAGGCTTTTTTTTGTCACTGCAACGGCGTGGGCCATGAAAATATCATGCAGGGGCCCGCCCGGCGGATAAAACCGGGCAATTACCTCTTCAGGGTTCATTCTCCCGTTCCCGACAGGAGCACTCCCTCGATGAACGGATCGAGATCTCCGTTCAATACCCGGTCCACATCCCCGATTTCCATGTCAATGCGATGATCCTTGACCAGACGGTACGGGTGCAGCACATAGGATCTGATCTGGCTGCCCCAGGCAATGTCATCCTTGCTGTCATGCAGGTGCTGCATTTTCTGGTCCTGTTTTTTCTTTTCCATCTGGTGCAGCCTGGATTTGAGCACCTTCATGGCAATTTCCCTGTTCCGGTGCTGGGACGGCTCCTGCTGGCACTGGACCACCACGCCAGAGGGCATGTGGGTAATGCGGACCGCGCTGCTGGTCTTGTTGACGTGCTGACCTCCGGCACCGCTGGCCCGGAACACGTCGATGCGAAGGTCGCTTTCATCGATATCCACCCGGATTTCATCCTTTATTTCCGGATACACAAACACGGAGGCAAAAGAAGTATGCCTTTTCCCGCCGGCATTGAAAGGTGATATGCGGACCAGACGGTGAACCCCGGATTCAACCTTCATATACCCGTAGCAGTTGTGACCGGACACGGCAAAGGTCACCCCTTTAATACCGGCCTCGTCACCCGGCTGGTAATCGATGACCTGCATTTTGTATTCCTTTTTGTCAATCCACCTGGAATACATCCTGAACAGCATTTCCGCCCAGTCCTGGGAATCAGTTCCTCCGGCACCGGCATTGATGGATACCAGAGCGTTCTTGGTATCATCCTCTTCACAAAGAGTGATACGGACCCTGAATGCCTTGATCTGTTTTTCAACAGCTGCCAGCATGCCGGCGACCTCGGCTTCACTCTCCTTGTCGTTTTCTTCCTGGGCCAGCTCGAGAAGGGTCTGGGCGTCTTCAATCCGGTTGTGGAGGGCTGTAATGGTTTCCACCAGGTCTGAAATGGTCGTTCTTTCCTTTAACAGCCGGGTGGCGGTTTCCGGGTCATCCCAGAAATCCTCCCGGGCACTGATCAGCTCAAGTTCCTTGAGCCGCCTCTCTTTGACCGGCAGGTCAAAGATACTCCCGCAACTTGTCTATTTTTGTGTAAAACTGATGAATACTTTGT
This sequence comes from uncultured Desulfobacterales bacterium, assembly GCA_964397015.1. Classification (GTDB taxonomy): domain Bacteria; phylum Desulfobacterota; class Desulfobacteria; order Desulfobacterales; family Desulfobacteraceae; genus MADRE2. The sequence continues at coordinate 52,371 of CAYNHL010000001.1, forward strand.
TTTAATTCAACACTCATGACACCTGCCTCCTGAATTTTTTAATTCCCATATTTACCACAATTATCAGGCAGATTGCAAGAGTGCATACAATGGCGAAAACATCACCGATCCGCGTATAAACCGTTTGTACCTCCATCATGGGAAGACGGGCCGTTGCAGTGGTTGCCGCAAAAACAGGCGTGGCTTTGAGCACGGCGCCGGTTGGATCGATAAATCCGCTGATGCCGGTATTGGCCGCCCGGGCCACGCAGCGCCTGGTTTCAATTGCCCGGAAGACAGCAATACTGAAATGCTGGGCCGTGGCCGATGAATACCCGAACCAGGCATCGTTGGTCATGGCGGCGATCAGGTGGGCGCCATTGGCTGCAAACCGGGCGGCAATCCTGGGAAACAGAATTTCAAAACAGATCAGCACCCCGGTCTGGTATGATGCAAAAGGAAGAGGGTCGTATTTTGCTTTTCCGGGAGAAAAATTGCCGGCCTGCATGGTAATCTTGTCAACAAAAGTCAGCAGGTTTTCAAGGGGGACATATTCGCCGAACGGTACCAGGTGAATTTTATCGTAAGAGCCCTGGACAATACTGAACCGGTCAACCATGAAAGCACGGTTATAAATCCTGGTTTTGTCGTTTTCTCTGGTTATGGCCGGGCTGCCTATCAGAAACTGGGTCCTGATCTGCCTGATGCCTCTGTCCACCACCTCTGAAAGAGTCGCATCATAATTGTAATAAAAGGGCATTGCCGTTTCCGGCCATATAATCAGGTCCGGTGACTGCGGAAAGACAGCCCGGGACAACGTCAGATATCTTTCTATGGTCGACAGGACAAAGGTCCGGTCCCATTTGAGGTCCTGTTTTATGTTTCCCTGCACCACTGCAATAGAAGCTTTCGGGCTTGTATCCATCGCTTTCAGTGTCTGTTCAATACGGCACCGGCCGTATACTGAAACAGAAACCAGAAGCACCAGGAGGAAAATACCCGGAAAAGCCGTTCGCATCCTGCCTTCCTTTTGGGAAAAAAAAGGCCTGCCTTTTTGCATCCGGTCGACATAAAAGACAATCGTCAGGTTTGCCAGCACGAGCAGAAAGCTGATACCATAGACCCCTGAAATATCGGCAATCTGGATAATTTCTAGAGCCGGGAACTGGCTGTATCCAAGCGCCCCCCAGGGAAATCCGGTCAAAAAATAGGTTCGAATGTATTCAAGGCCCACCCAGAGGGCCGCACCGGCAAGCGGCATAAAGGGTTTGATGACAAACCGGCGGGACATCAGGACACAGAAAACGGCCAGGTACAGTGAAAGATAGAGGCTCAAAAGAACCAGGCACGACACGGCAAGAAGAGGATAGACACCGCCGTAGATCACAAGGGTCTGTACCAGCCAGTACACCAGGGTGAGATAATGTACCATGCCTGCCGCAAGCCCTGCCAAAAAAGCCTGCCGCGGTGTTTTACCCTTCAAGGAGATCATCAGCGGCACAAGGGCGACCCACGCAAGCAGGTAAAAGCCCGTATCCGGAAAAGACAGGGTAAGCGCCAGTCCCGTGACCAGGGCCGGAAAAATCCGTGTCAGAAAAAGGGCCGTGTTTTTTTTCATAATCATGTCATAATAACACTTAGCATGTTGGAAAAAGTCTGGTATATGTAACAGTAGTGGAAAAATCCGTCAAACATTAATAAGAGAGGAGCACTTTATGATGAATGTGAATCCTCGCACCCAATCCCCCGGCCTTGACGTACCCCTCACCGGGGAAACCGAACTTTCGGCCATCCTGGACATGTCGGCCGCAGGTATCTGCCGGGTAATGGACAGAAAGATGATCTGGGTCAACGCCACCATGAGCCGCATGCTCGGATATGCGGCCAAAGAGCTGGTCGGCAAAAATACCCGGATGCTGTATCTCAGCGACGATGAATACCGCAGAGTGGGCGGCGTACTGTACAACGGAGTGGAAAAATTCGGAACCGGCATTGCCGAAACCCGGCTGAAGCATCGGGACAATCGGGCCGTGGACTGCCGGATCCGGGCCTCCCGCCTGGATAACACCGAACCCGACAGGGGAGAAGTGATCGTCATTACAGACATCTCGGAACTAAAACTTCTGCAGGTTCAACTCCAGCAGGCACAGAAAATGGAGGCCATCGGGGTGCTGGCAGGAGGAGTTTCCCATGATTTCAACAATATACTCATGGCTATCCAGGGACATCTGTCATTGATGCAGATAGACCTCAAAGCCCACAACAAGGTCGAAAAACATGTTTTTCACATCGGCAAGCTGGTCAAGGCAGCGTCCGAACTTACGGCCAGGCTGCTCGGCTTTGCCAGGGGCGGCAAATACAGGGTAGGCATCGTTGACATGAATGAACTGGTATCCGGCTGCCTCGATAAATTCACAGCCACAAGAGAAGTTCTCAGTGTCATCAAAACACTTGCACCTGACCTCAAGCAGGTGGATGCTGATACGTCACAGATCAAGCATGTCATGTTCAACCTTTTTCTCAATGCAGACCAGGCCATGACCGGAAGCGACAGGCAGCTTAAAGTCACATCCCGTAATGTCGTGGTGCATGAAGACAACCCTTATCACTTCAACGTCAGGCCCGGGGACTACGTTCAGGTGACAGTGGAAGACAATGGATCGGGAATGGAAGAAAAGGTTGTTAAAAGGGTTTTTGACCCGTTTTTTTCCACAAGGCAGATCGATGACAAAAAAGGGACCGGCTTGGGGCTGTCCACGGTTTTTGGCATCATCAAGAACCATAACGGCTACATCACAATCGACAGTCAACCCGGCCGGGGATCAGCCTTCCATATCCACCTGCCGGCCAGGAAAACAGGTTAGACAAGCCCTCCATTCACCCCGACTACCTGGCCGCTGATATATGACGCGTTTTCAGAGCACAGAAAAACGACAACATGGGCCACTTCCTCAGATGTTCCCAACCGTCCTGCTGGTATGGCCGCTACTATTTTTTCATCATCCATGCCCTCAAGCATGTCAGTTTTGATAAATCCGGGAGAAACGGCATTGACCGTGATCTGCCGGCCCGCCACTTCCCGGGACAGGGCTTTTGTCGCCCCGATCAACCCGGCCTTGGCAGCTGAATAGTTTATCTGGCCAGCATTCCCCATCTGACCGGCGGCTGAAACGATATTCACGATGCGGCCGTACCGCCGCTTGATCATGGCCTTGATCACAGGCTTGGTTACGTTGAAAAAGCCTGACAAACCTGTATCTACGACCCTTGACCAGCTCTCTTTCTTCATCATGGCCATGAGCCTGTCATCCCTGACACCCGCATTATTGACAAGGATATCAATACGCTTGTGCTTTGATAAAATGTTCCTGACGGCAGACAGTGCCGCTTCCTGGTCAGTCACGTCAAATCCGAGACATTCCGCCCGGCCGCCCTCATCCAGGATCGTTTGACGTGTGGCTGCGGCGGCATTTTCATCGGACCGGTAGTTGATGTATACAAACACGCCGGTAGCGGCAAGGGCCTTTGCAATAGCCCGTCCTATACCCCTGCCGGCACCTGTGACCAGTGCTGCCGGCATCTGTGATGCTATCATGGTTCCCCCTTTTCGTTTGAAAAACTCAATGCCATTTAACCGGCATTACGGGGTTTTTGCAATAGTTTCTTTACATTGGCCCCATCAAATGGTAATTTAACATGATAGTATTTGCTAACACATTCATCAGGAGTTTTCACAGATGAAACACATTGAAATCCGGTTTGGCAGTCACATCGAGCCCCATGCAACGGATGAAAAATCATTTGAAGGCATGTTCCAGTCGCTGAATCCGATGTTCTGCCTGTCCCAACGTATCTGGAAGCCCCAGATGGATATCTTCGAAACCCGAAATGAAATCAAGATCCACGCTGAAATTGCAGGTGTTGAAAAAGAGGATATTGTTATCGAAGTCAGCAACAAGGCTGTCAAAATTTCGGGAAACCGCAAATGCTGCCAGATGGAGCCCACCACCACCTACCGGCTTGCGGAAATCCAGTTCGGCCGGTTCGAGCGGGTGCTGTACCTGCCAAGTGCCATAGACATTGAAAAAACCAGGGCGGACTTTACCAACGGGTTCTTGAAAATTACCCTTGGCAAATACCAGAACAACGGCGACAAAAGGACCACCACCACTATTGACTTCAGTTGATTGATCTCACAAAAAGGCGGGACAATGGATGAACTTCAACATCCCTCGAACAGAATCACCTCCGACAGTATCCCTTCGACCATCCCCATTCTCCCGATTGTCGATACCAACCTTTTTCCCAAGATGGTGCTGCCGTTAGTCCTGATCCAGCGGGAAGCCATTGAACTCATTGACGAGGCCATGTCCGGCAACCGGATGCTCGGCCTCCTGCTCTCGAGACGTTCGGATATCGATTCCAAGCACACGGCGGATGATCTCTTTCGCATCGGCACCGTGGCCACGATCCTCAAACTGTCCAAAATGGAAGATGAAAAAGCCCAGCTGCTAATCCAGGGCATCAGCCGGTTCAAGGTCAGCTCCTTTATTGAAAATAAGCAGTATATGCAGGCCGCAATCGCGGTTCTCGAAAGCCGCAATGGAGACCGGAACAAGGAAAACCGGGCATTGATGGCCAATATTGTGGAGCAGTACAAAAAAATCGTGGACCTGTCTCCGGGCCTGCCTCCTGAAATGGGGCAGATGATAAAATCTCTCCAGGAGCCCGGTGTGCTGGCTGATATGGTGGCATCGACCATCAATGCCCCGGTCCAGGAAAAACAGAAAGTCATCGAGCTGCTGGATGTCAACAAGCGGTTGAAAAAAGTCACCCGCCTGGTAAACGACCAGCTGGACATCCTTGAAATGGGCTCCAAAATCCAGTCCCAGGTCAAGGAGGATATGGATAAACGCCAACGGGAATATTATCTTCGCCAGCAGCTCAAGGCAATCAAGGATGAGCTGGGGGAAAACGAGGAAGACACCGAGGAAATCAAGGAATACAAACGTAAAATAAAATCCAGGAAGCTTCCGGAAGAAGCCTTGAAAGAAGCCCAGCGGGAACTGACACGTTTGGCCAGGATGCATCCGTCCTCTTCTGAATACGTTGTGGCATCGTCTTACCTGGACTGGCTGACTGCTCTGCCCTGGAACGACCGCTCCCATGACAAGCTGGATATTGCCGAGGCAAGACGGGTTCTGGACAATGACCACTACGGCCTTGAAAAACCCAAAAAAAGAATCCTGGAGTACCTGGCTGTCCGCAAACTGAAAAATGATTCCAAAGGACCGATCCTGTGTTTTACAGGGCCGCCCGGCACCGGTAAAACAAGCCTGGGGCAATCCATTGCCAGGGCGCTGGGCCGGAAATTCGTGCGAATAGCCCTGGGCGGAGTCCGTGATGAAGCAGAAATCCGGGGACATCGAAGAACTTATGTCGGCGCCCTTCCCGGGCGTATCATCCAGAGCCTGCGGAAGGCAGGCAAAAAGAATCCGGTTTTCATGCTGGATGAAATTGACAAGGTAACCTCCTCTTATCACGGGGACCCCTCCTCGGCTCTGCTGGAAGTGCTGGACCCGGAACAGAACTATTCTTTCCAGGACCATTATCTGGATGTGGCCTTTGACTTGAGCGACGTTATCTTTCTGACCACGGCAAATGTACTGCATACCATTCCGTCGCCTCTGCGGGACCGGATGGAGGTGCTGGAACTGAACGGTTATACGGAAGAGGAAAAACTGAAAATAGCCACCCGGTATCTCATCCCCAGGCAACGGGAAGCCAACGGACTTACTACCGGTCAGATCAAGATCACCCCGGGGGCGGTAAAAAAAATCATTTCAGGATACACCCGTGAATCAGGACTCCGGAACCTCGAGCGCCAGATCGGGGCGGTCTGCCGGGGGGTGGCCAGCCGGATCGCACAGGATGAAACAGATCACGTGGTCGTGCGGCAGACCAGCCTTCACCAGTACCTGGGACCGGTACAGAACATGCCGGACCTGTCACTGAAGAACGGAACCCCCGGTGTGGTGGTCGGCCTGGCCTGGACCCCGTTCGGCGGTGAAATACTGTTTATCGAAGCCGTGGCCATGCCGGGAACAAAGAGACTGATGCTGACCGGGCAGCTCGGAGAGGTCATGAAAGAATCGGTCAACACCGCGCTGAGCTATATCCGGTCCCATGCCGGAAAATTCAAGATCGAAGACCAGTTTTTTGAAAAGAACGATATTCATGTTCATGTCCCGGAAGGAGCCATTCCAAAGGACGGACCGTCTGCAGGGGTGGCCATGCTCACTGCCCTTGTTTCCCTGGTAACAGGGCGCCCTGTACGCCCCAGGCTTGCCATGAGCGGAGAGATAACCCTCAGGGGCGAAGTCCTGCCCGTTGGCGGCATAAAGGAAAAGGTTATTGCCGCCCGCAGGGCCGGTATCAAGACAGTGATACTGCCTGAATGGAATCGCAAGGACATGGAAGATGTCCCTGAAAATGTCAAGGAAGCCATTGAATTCAATTTTATAAGCAAAATGGACGAAGTCATCAATGCCGCGCTCAGTAAGTAACACACTTTTATCGATCTTTGTGATCATCTTATGCCTGGTGTTTTCCCACGGATGCTCAAGGAAAATACCTTCATCCCCTCCAGAACCAGGCAGGACAGCCTCAAAACCTGTCAAACCTCCGGCCACGAGCCGCCCCTATATCATCGCCGGTAAACAGTACACCCCCCTGACCTCGTCTCATGGATTTACTGAAAAAGGAATCGCATCCTGGTACGGCAAAAAGTTCCATGGCCGGAAAACCGCCAATGGAGAGATTTACAACATGTACGCCATGACCGCTGCCCACAAGACCCTTCCAATGGATACCTGGGTCAGGGTCTACCACCTTGAGAACAAACGCCACATCGAGGTCCGGGTCAATGACCGGGGCCCCTTTGTGCATGGAAGAATCATCGATCTTTCCTATACCGGCGCACAGAAACTGGGAATTACAGATTCCGGCACCGCCCCTGTAAAAATCGTGGCACTGGGGAAAGCTACCGCCTACTCTGAAAAAACATCCCGGCCTGTCAAATTCAACCCGGTAGATTACTGGAAAGGTAATTTTACCATTCAGGTTGGTGCCTTCACTGTCAGGGACAATGCAGTCAATTTCAAAAGCCAGCTGGCAAGGAGGTTTAAAAATGTCCATATTGTAACCCACACCGACGGGCGGGGAACATTCTACAGGGTGAGAATCATGAAGTTCACCCAATTGAAAAAAGCCATGAGATTTGCAGAAAAATACATCAACGCCGGATATGGAGACGCCCTGGTGGTGGCGGAATAATACAATGGCATACACGGTTTTCCTGGATCGTGACGGTGTAATAAACCAGGACTCGCCCGATTATATCAAAACGCTGGAAGAGTTTGTTTTCATCCCCCGAAGCCTCGATGCCATCCGGCTGCTTTGCCAGAAAGGGTTTGACATTATCGTGATCACAAACCAGTCGGTCATTGGACGTGGCATGACTACCACAAAAGAACTCCAGGCCATCTTCGAAAAAATGATCGATGGTGTCAAAAAACACGGCGGTCATATCAAAGATATCTTTTTTTGTCCCCACCGGCCCGAGGACCTTTGCTCCTGCCGCAAGCCCAGGCCCGGCCTTATCCGGCAGGCCTGTGAAAAATACGGGATCGACCCGGGGCATGCCTGCATGGTCGGGGACAGTGCAAAAGATATTGAATGTGCCGCCGCAGCCGGATGCGCCTGCAGCATCCTTGTACAGACCGGCAACGGCCGCCGGGCAAAGGCGGAACTGGCCCGGACACCACACACTCCTGATTTTATCGGACAGGACCTTCATGACGCCGCCCGATGGATCATCGCGCACCTGGGATAAATGATTTTTATTACCGGCATTCTGGAAAAACGGCACTATCAGAACCCCGACACCCACTATACAGTGGCCCGGTTCAAGGTACAGACGCTTGAAGATCCCATTACCATTGTCGGACATCTTGCCGGTGTCAGTGAAGGTGAAACCCTGAAAATTTCAGGAAAATGGGGTACGCACTCCCGGTATGGGGAGCAGTTCACTGTCCTGTCGTATGAAATCATGCTGCCGGCAACCCTGCCCGGCATTAAAACATACCTTTCTTCCGGTATTATCAGCGGGCTGGGTCCAGGCATGGCGGACCGGATTGTTACACATTTCAGGGAACGGACACTGGATATCATCGAAAACGAACCTGGCCGCCTGATGGAAGTCTCCGGCATTGGAAAAGCCAAAAAAGAAAAGATAGAGAAAGCCTGGAACGAACATCACCGGGTGCGCCGGGTAATGAAATTTTTACAGAACGCAGGCATCTCTATTTCCCATGCCGCCATGATCCTTACACAATACGGGTCGCAGGCCATTCATATCCTTGAAACAGATCCCTTCCGCATCGCCCGTGACATTCCAAGGAACGGATTTAAAATCGCAGACTGCATTGCCCGCCACACCGGCATCCCTGACGATCATCCTGACAGGATAATGGCGTTTGTTTTAAATTACCTGGCCCTTTGTGAAAGCGATGGTCACGTGTTTGTTTTTCAAGATGACATTGTGCAGCAGTGCAGCTTCAACCTGGGCATTGATGACAGCGACGTGATCCTGGCCCTTGAAGGGCTTGAAATCCGCGAGGAAATTACCATTGAAACAGGCCGGGACGGCGACCCTGCCCGGGTGTATCGAAAAAAACTGTACCAGGCTGAAAAAGGCATTTTCAACCATATACGCGCGCTGCTGTCCATGCCGCCCCCTGAATTTTTACTGGAAAAGGAACAGATCATAGAAATGGTGCTGTCCCGCCTGGCGGTCCAGCTGTCGGACGAACAGCTTGACGTGATCTGCCAGGTCATGACTCACAGAACCGTTGTAATTACAGGCGGCCCCGGAACGGGAAAAACGACATTGATCCGTTCATTGTGCACGGTTTTTCAACACCGTCGGCAGCATGTCCTGCTCAGTGCACCCACTGGTCGGGCAGCCCGGAAGCTTTCCGAGGTGACAGGGAAAAAAGCCTTCACCCTCCATAAAATTTTAGGATATGACGCGGAAACCGGCTGTTTTGAAAAAAACCGCGCCAACCCCCTGGACATGGATGTTTATATTGTGGACGAGGCATCCATGGTTGATACGGAACTCATGTTTCACCTGCTCGAGGCTGTACCGGTGCAGTCCATTCTCATCCTGGTGGGAGACACCTTTCAACTCCCGTCAGTTGGGCCTGGTAATGTCCTGGCCGATATTATCGATTCCGGTGCCGTAAAAACCTTTTCACTGACCCGGATATTCCGGCAGGCCCAGAAAAGCCCCATCGTCATGAATGCCCATCATATCAGGAACGGCCGGATGCCGGACCTGGAACCGCCCGAAAAAGCGGTCTTGTCCGAATTTTATTTTATTGAAAACAGCTCCCCGTCAAAGGTGGTTACCACCATTATAGACCTGTGTACCGGGCGTATAAAAAACGCATTTTCACACATTGACGAAATCCAGGTTCTAACCCCCATGCACAAGGGCGAAGCCGGAACCATCAACCTCAACCAGCGGCTCCAGCAGGCCCTGAACCCTGATCCCGGCGGTATGGCCGCCGGGATGTTCGTTTTCAAACCCGGTGACAAGGTCATGCACCTGAAAAACAATTATGAAAAAGATGTGTTCAACGGTGACATAGGAATTGTGCATTCTTTTTCAAAAAGCCGTGGAATTCTCACTGTGAACTATGACGGCCGCCTGGTGACATACGAAGGTCCGGAATCAGACGAGCTTGCCCTGGCCTATACCATTTCGATACATAAATCCCAGGGATCTGAATATACCGCCGTAATAATTGCGCTGACCATGAACCATTTCCCTCTGCTCCAGCGCAACCTGCTTTATACCGCTATCACCCGGGGGCGTGACCTGGTCATCATCGTAGGATCAAAGAAGGCATTTGAAACAGCTCTTTACAACGACAACACCCAGAAGCGCAGGTCCGGCCTGAAACAGCGGCTTGAGACATGTGCGGTACAGGCCGGCTGAAACCCGTTCCAGCCATACCAGCACTTGACTATATTGGTGAACATGATAGGACTTAAAGCATCCGCCAATTTAAACAACAATACTCACTGACACTGGAGGCGCATCAAATGCTTGTCAAACACTGGATGTCCAGAAACGCCATTACCATTGATACCGATGCCACCCTGGAAAAGGCGGCAGCCCTCATGAAACTCCATCGTATCCGTATGCTGCCGGTTTTGAAAAACGGTTTTCTGGAAGGGATAATCACGGACAGAGACCTGAAAAGAGCGTCTGTACCGGATGAAGGTGATTATGACAGTAAAGGAGCACAAGCAGCGATAAAAATCAAGGCTGTCATGACTAAAAACCCCGTCTGTATCCTGTTTGACAGGACAATTGATGAAACCGCCCAATTACTGCTGGACTACAAAATATCCGGGGCACCAGTCGTGGACGGCATGGATAATTTCATTGGCGTGATTACCCAGACAAATGTATACAAGGCCCTGATATCAATGACCGGCGGCCATAAAAATAATAACAATGTACAGTTCGGCCTGGTGGTCAACGATACCAGAAACGCCATAAAAGAAATTGATGAGCTGCTCAGGAGCTACGGCGGCAGGGTAATAAGCATTTTAACCTCTGATGACAACCTGCCGCCCGGATACCGGAAGGTTTTTTTTCGGATGAGTGATATTGACCGGCCAAGTATAGATGCTATTGCCGAGGATCTTCAGACCAAAGGAGACCTCATATACATCATCAACCACCATGACAATGTCAGGATGATCTACAAGTAAAACCCTTTGACAGGGGGGAGTTGCTTGAAATTGAAAAAGGAAGACAGATGGACTTTGCCTGTGATCAGTTTTTTTCATGCCTTGAAACGGCAATTTCCGAAGCATCCCACCCGGCTGCCCCTGAACAGGGGCTTTTCCAGCCCACCAGCGTGATCGCCCTTTTTTCGGCCACCCCGGATCTTAGCCTGCTGTTCATACAAAAAGCCAACACCAAGGGATATCCATGGGCCAACCAGATGGCGTTCCCTGGAGGACATCATGACCGCACCGACGGCACCCGGCTTGAAACTGCTCTTCGGGAACTGGAAGAAGAGATGAACATTCACCGCGATCATGTCCGGGTAGCCGGGTCCTTAGGGCATTTTCAAACCATCAACAACAAGGATATAGAAGCTTTTACCGGTGTCTGGCACCACCAGGGGGCGATCTATCACGATCCGGCGGAAATCTCGAGGGTTTTTCAGATTCCCCTGGACCACCTTATTGAAACCCATGTTTCAAAGTCCTATCACAAATACTCCCCGAGCATCCATACACTGACCTATCCATATGAGGACGTGGTAATCTGGGGGGTGACGGCTAAAATAGTGTACCACCTTATCCAGCTGCTGAGATAGTATCAGGAGTTATTCTTCCGCCGATGCATCCTGAGTGAAATTTTGGCCGCCAGAAACAGGTTGAGGCCGGCCAGGGAAAGAGGAAACCAAAGATGGGGGGAAAAAGCCGGAGTCCGAAGCGCCACCAGAACCCCCTGCACGGCAAAAGCAAATATCACAACAGCACCTGTAACCACTGTCCAGCACAGGATGCCTGCATCATACCAGGGCGTTATGGGTTTTCTGAAAACCGGATTCTGGTCAAGCTGCATAATGGACCTTTATTCTGCCTGTTTACCACAATATATAGTATTATTTTCTTGACAATAAACTATATATTGAACTATCCTTTATTTTGCGATAGTATACACCATAGTGACATATAATAAAAGCACCAGGAAAAAAATTCAAAATCAGACCCAGGAGTACAGCTATGTTTGACCAGATTAAAAAGCGGGATGGAAGGGTGGTCGAATTCGATTCATCAAAGATTACCGACGCCATACAAAAAGCCGGAGAGGCCACCGGGGAATTCGGCGTCAGGGAAGCCAAAAAAATGACCATGAAAGTAATCAGCCTGGCAAGAGATCTCAGGCTCGGCCCTGTTCCCGAGGTTGAGGATATCCAGGATATTGTCGAGCGCGTACTGCTGGATTCTCCCTTTTATAAAACTGCCAAAGCATATATCATTTACAGAGAACAGCACAACCAGATCCGCAAGATAGCCATCAAGGAAAACGTGGATCTCATGGACAGCTATATCCGCCGCATGGACTGGAAAGTCAAGGAAAACAGCAATATGAGCTACTCGCTGCAGGGGCTCAACAACTTTATTTCATCTGATATCACGGCAGAATACTGGTTGAACCGCATATACCCGCCCCCGGTAAGAGACGCCCACAACAGTGGTGATATCCATATTCATGACCTGAGCCTTTTATCGGTCTATTGCGTGGGATGGGATCTTCAGGACCTGCTGCTCGAAGGGTTCAAGGGCGTAGCCGGAAAAGTGGAAAGCTCGCCTCCCAAACATTTCAGGAGCGCACTTGGCCAGATCGTCAACTTTTTCTATACCCTACAGGGAGAAGCGGCCGGAGCCCAGGCCATGTCCAACTTCGATACACTGCTGGCACCCTTTATCAGGGCGGATCAACTGGCATTCAAACAGGTCAAGCAGGCATTGCAGGAATTTGTTTTCAATATCAACATCCCTACCCGGGTCGGATTCCAGACACCTTTCACCAATATCACGATGGACCTGGTGGTCCCGTCGACCCTGGCCGATTCCCGGGTGATCATAGGCGGGGAATACCAGGCCACGACCTACTCGGAATACCAGGAAGAAATGGACCTGATCAATGATGCCTTTGCCCAGGTCATGATGGAAGGCGACGCCAAGGGAAGGGTCTTCACATTTCCCATTCCGACCTACAACATCACCGAGGATTTTGACTGGGACAATCCAAACCTGGAAAACGTCTGGAAAATGACTGGAAAATACGGGATTCCATATTTTTCAAATTTTGTCAATTCCGACATGTCCCCTGAAGACGCCCGCTCAATGTGCTGCCGCCTGAGACTGGACAACAGGGAACTGCAGAAAAGGGGCGGGGGTCTTTTCGGTGCCAACCCCCTGACCGGCTCCATTGGTGTCGTTACCCTCAACCTGCCCAGGATCGGATACCTTGCCGGCACCAGGTCCGATTTTTTTGACCGCCTCGATAACCTGATAGAGCTGTCTGCAGAATCCCTGGCCATAAAACGCAAAGTGCTGGAAAAATTTACCAGCGGAGATCTTTATCCCTATTCCAAGTTCTACCTGAGGAAAATCAAGGAGCGTACCGATACATACTGGAAGAACCACTTTTCAACCATTGGCATTCTGGGAATGAACGAGGCCTGCCTCAACTTCCTGGGCGAGGGCATTGCCACACAGAAAGGACAGGCCTTCGCTGTCGAGGTCCTGGATCATATCCGGTCCCGCATCGAAACGCTCCAGGAAAAAACAGACGAGATGTTCAACCTCGAGGCCACACCCGCAGAGGGTACCGTCTACCGGTTTGCCATGATGGACAAGGCCAGGTACGAGAATATTGTCTGCGCCAACGAAACAGAATACAAAGATGGGAAAGACCCGTTTTATACCAACTCCACCCATCTGCCGGTCAATTATACCGATGATGTTTTCGAGGCCCTTGACCTGCAGGACAATCTCCAGATACGCTATACAGGGGGTACAGTGCTCCACCTGTTTTTAGGAGAGGAGGTCACGGACATAGAAACCGTAAAGGCCCTGATACAAAAAGTGGCCAACAATTACAAGCTTCCCTATTTTACATTGACCCCCACGTTCAGTGTCTGTCCCTCCCACGGGTATCTTTCCGGAGAAGTTGAAACATGTGCCACCTGTAATTCACCAACGGAAATCTATTCCAGGGTCGTAGGATACCTGCGGCCGGTCGGACAATGGAACAACGGCAAGCAGACCGAATTTTCCATGAGGAAAACCTACAATGTCGCCTGACAGGCAAGAATCGATGATAATTGGAGGATTTCAGAAAAATACCCTGATTGATTTTCCATCCACATTGTCCTGCCTGGTATTTACAAGGGGCTGCAATTTTTACTGCCCCTACTGTCACAACCCCGGTCTGGTTGATGGCAGCCGGGACCATGGCGGTAATCATTTTACACAACAAGATATCCTCTCTTTTCTTAAAACCCGAAAGGGACTTTTGGACGGGGTGGCCATTACCGGCGGGGAGCCCTGCCTGCAACCCGGCCTTGAAAACTTCTGCCGGACGGTCAAGCAAATGGGATTCAAGGTAAAGCTTGACACCAACGGCAGCTGCCCCGATATAATAAAAAGCCTTCTGGACAAAGCGCTGGTCGATTACATTGCCATGGATATAAAAACCAGTCCTGATCTCTATCACCTGGTTGCACGTCACCCGGTACAGGCACAGATCCAGGAAAGCATAACCACGATAATGTCCGATGCGCCAGGGTATGAATTCAGAACGACCTGCGCCGCTCCTTTTATTACACCTGCCGTCATGGATGATATCTGCCGGCTGATCAAAGGAGCCCGGCTGTATGTGCTCCAGAAATGCTCCCGCCAGGTTGAAATGCTGGATCCGGCCTTTGCCTCAAAACCGGCTAATTTTTACGAGGACAGTGACATTGACACATTCAGACACCAGGTACAGCCCCACGTGGAAGCCTGTATTGTCCGGTAAGGGAAAAACCGCATGAGCCGGCAGATGTTATGGGCCAGGATAGACCTTGATGCGATCCGGCACAATGTGAGCACCTTGAAAAGCATTACCTGTAACAATGCGTTGTTCATGGCCGTGGTAAAAGCGAACGGCTATGGCCACGGTGCGGTTCAGACAGCTGCGGCTGCCCTTGAAAGCGGAGCTGACCGGCTTGGGGTGGCCAGGCTTCATGAAGCATGCCAGTTGAGGCACGCAGGAATCGATGTCCCGATCCTTATTTTCGGCTTCGTTTCTCCTGAAGATACGGCACACCTTTTGGAAAATCAGTTGACGCCCACAGCCTGCGATCTTGAAACGGCCAGACAGTTTTCCCACGAAGCCCTGTGCCATGGCAAAACCCTCGGTATCCACATCAAGGTGGACACCGGCATGGGACGCGTCGGCCTGCTGTGGGACCATGCCCCGGACCAGGTCCTTGCCATTGCCGGGTTAAATGGAGTCAGAATTGACGGCATCTATACCCATTTTGCCGCAGCGGACATGCCGGACAGATCCTATACCGATCTTCAGGTCCAGCGGTTTGAAAAAATTTTATCCGACCTGGATCACAGGGGAGTTGAATACGGCTTGCGGCACGCGGCAAACAGTGCCGGCATAATGGCCTTTGACAATGCACACTATGACATGGTCCGGGCTGGCATCGGCATTTACGGCCTGTTTCCATCCCCTGACATGGTCCGGAGCATTGACCTGAAGCCGGCGCTTGCCCTGAAAGCCCGCATCACCTCGGTCAGGCACGTTCCCAGAGGATTCAATGTCAGTTACGGAATGACGTTTCAAACCCGCCGGCCCACCTGCATTGCCTCTGTTCCAATAGGGTATGCGGACGGATATTCCCGGCTGCTCTCTTCAAGGGGCATCATGCTGGTCAAGGGTCAAAAAGCGCCTGTCTGCGGAAGGGTATGCATGGACCAGACCCTGATCGATGTCGGGCATATCCCCGGGGTCAGGCCGGGGGATGAAGCGGTCCTGATCGGGCACCAGCAGTCCGAAGAGATTTCAGCCGACCACCTGGCATCTCTTACCCGGACCATTAATTATGAAATCGTGACATCATTGACATCCCGGGTGGAACGAAGATATTCAGGGACCTTTTCCACAATGGCACCAGCCACCTGATCAGGAGAAAGAGTATCACAGGCAATGCATATATCCTGGTACCTTTCATACAGTCGGGTTCGTTCAAGGTAAAGGCCGGACAGGTCCTGTTTCGGACCGATGGCCACCCCTCGTGAAGAAAGGTCGGACAACCGGGAGGCAAGACAGGGAAGGTCGATTTTCAGGTAGATTACCATGCTGTTTTTTTTCAGGCAGGCCATGGCGCGTTCTTTGTATACAGCGCTGCCCCCGGTTGCAATGATGGTACCGGAACAGTCAAGCCCGGCCAGGTAATCAGCCTCTATCTCCAGGAACTTCTCGATCCCATGGGTGGCAATAATCCTGGCCAGGGTCATTTTTTCCCCGTTCTGTATCAGGATATCGGTATCGATAAATCCATATCCCAGCTTTTTTGCCAAAATCCTCCCCACGGTCGTCTTGCCAACCGCCGGCATCCCGATCAGGACAATATTTATTTTTACACCTCTTTTCACATTATTCAGCCTGACCCCGTTCATCATCCTAAAACCCGAAAGTTGAACTTTAACAAAAAATTTTTGAATGTATAGCATGAAAATGAAATTTTTACTATATTTTTTGAGAAATCCAATAAAAATCATCTCGATGATCCTGTTTTTTTTGCCTTGACAAGCAGTTCATTGCGCTTTATCAATACAAAGACTTCAACCTGTCATAATGAAAGAGATCGAGATGCCCAATATTGTTTCCATCGTCGGCAAGTCCAATGCAGGCAAAACTACACTGATGGAAAAGCTCGTGTCCTGCTTTACTGAAAAAGGATATGCCATAGGTACTGTCAAGCACGCCCATGAAGGATTTGATATCGACAAAAAAGGCAAGGACAGCTGGCGGCACCGGAAAGCCGGGGCTAAAGCGACACTGCTTTTATCCAACGGATCACTGGCCCTGCTCAAGGATGAATCACGCCCGCCCATTGACACTATATCGGCATACCTGGCCGACATGGACCTGATCCTGGTGGAGGGATTCAAACGTCAACCCGTCAGCAAAATTGAAATTTTCCGTTCAGCCGCTCCCCATACCCATCCCCTGTGCCTGGATGACCCCTGCCTGGTTGCCTTTGTAACGGACTCCGACCATAACCCGGGCGTACCATGCTTTGGGATCGACGACACTGAAGGCCTGGCCGCCTTTATTGAAAAAAGGTTCATTCTCAATTGAAAAAGCCGGGACATATCACGCTGTTCCTGGCAGCCTTCCTGCTCGCTGTCGCGGCCTCGGCCACGCTTGCAGCCACCGCTTCCCGGAGTTCGACCAAAGATGCATCTCAATGCATTTTTCTTCTTGAACAGGGCAGTATCAACTGGACTACCGGTACCATCATCGCCCATGGTCAGGCGGCGCCCCTGGAAAACAGGGAAAAAAATGCCGACATTATTTTAGGAACTGCCAGGACACGTGCCCGCCGGAATATCATCGAGCTGATAAAAAAAATCCCGATTACCAGCACCATGGAAACCGGGGCTTACGCTGCCGGAAACGATGTGATAATGGCCGGTATTGAAAAAACCGCCATGGATGCCCGGGTATCACGCCAGGTATATTCATCAAACGGTGCACTGCATCTGACTATTGAAACAAGCATGTTCGGCGGTTTTCTTCAACTGGTCCTTCCTGAGGAAATCCGCCAGATCCCTGAAATAATGCCCGCGGTTGAAACGGAAAAAAAAGGCTCTGTTCACCAGGCCGTGGTTTTCGATTATACCGGCTTGATAATCGATGCAAGGGATCTTGACTTCACACCGGTAATCTATCCAAAGGTCCTGGATGAACAGGGCCGTCAGCTTTATGCCTCAGAGTTCATCAGCCGGGAATACGCCGTACAGAAAGGTATCGTGGCCTACCACTGCGATATGGAACAGGCCGTCAGGGATGACCGGATCGGAATCAACCCCATTGTTATCAAAGGGCTTCGCACAGGTGAAGAAAACAAGTCCGCTATCATCATCAATATGTCAGACACCAACCAGCTCGAGGCGACGGCCGAACGGCATGCCTTTTTCAGAGAATGCCGGGTGATTATTGTTTTGGGACAATGACAGTATTGTCAATCAGCCTGGTATCTCCGACCCTCACCGCGAGGGCAAGCAAAGTCCGGCCGGTGATGGTGTCCACTTTTTCCAGGGTTTCAGGGTTACAAAACCTGGCATATTCAACCCGGGCATGATCAAAGGATTCAATGAATTTTTCTACCTGCTGCTGAAGAACACCGGTATCTGTCTGGCCTTTTTGCACTGCCGACTTCGCCATTTCAAGAGCTTTGAACAGACAGGGTGCGGTTTTTCTCTCGGCATCGCTCAGGTATGTATTGCGTGAACTCATGGCCAGCCCATCCGCCTCCCTGTAAATCTCTGCCCCCACAATTTCAATATTCCAGTCCAGGTCCTGTGTCATCTGCCGGATAACCCGGAGCTGCTGGTAATCCTTTTGTCCAAAGACAGCTACCTGTGGCCTGATAATATTGAAAAGCTTGCTGACCACGGTTGCAACTCCCTCAAAATGACCGGGCCGGTATTGTCCGCACAGGTGACGGGGAAGCTCGGACAAGGAGACACAGGTCTGATAACCCGGGGGATATATATCTGCCGCAACGGGATGAAAAAGGATATCCACACCCGCTTTTTCTGCCAGCTCGATATCCCTGTCCAGGTCAGCCGGATAGGTGTCAAAATCTTCATTTTCACCAAACTGCGCCGGATTGACAAAAATACTGACCACCAGGTAATCACACAGGGATCTGCCTTTTTCCATAAGAGACAGATGGCCCTGGTGGAAAAATCCCATGGTTGGTACCAGGCATATGGTTTTTCCCTTTTTCTGAACCGCCTGGGACCACTTGTGCATTTCAGCCTTGCTTTCTATTATATCCATTGTCCAGTTCGCTCCTTATCCGTCGGTAGTTTAAACCGCCTGCATGATTTCATTGTTTTCTTCTCCATCGATATCATCAAACACTCTTTGCATGAAAGGAAAATATATTTCAATTCTTGTTCCGTCCCTGCCTGAAGCGGCATGGATAAATCCATCGTGGGCCTGAACCATGTTCCAGACCACGGAAAGCTCCAGCCCGGTGCCGGACCAGCCCATGACCTTTTTAGTAAAAAACGGGGAAAAGAGGCGGTCCAGGTACTGCCTGGACAGCTGCTGTCCATTGCACAAGATCTTGAGACAGACATAAACTCCTGCCGGAATTTCCGTTTCCTCGGATTCCTGTGCATTCAGGCGGATCATGAACGTGGCGATCTTTACCCTTGGAATTTTTCCTTTTCCCGAAGGATAAAACGCGAACCACAGCAACCTGGCCAACGCAGCCTCCATGTGTTGATAAGAGCCCAAGATCATGGGCAGGTCCGGGGCAAGGTCAAGGATCGGTCCGGAATTTGCCCCCCCTGACAAGACAATACTTTCCGCCTCTCGGGAAGCCAGGAAACGGCTGATAAGCCTGTTGAGATCAAGGGGCTGTTTTCCGGCTCGAAGGCTGCTTGAAATCACCACAAAGTCACTTACAATGTCCGAAGCCAGCTGACCGGACTGCTGAATTATCTCGATACCTTTCCGGGTGACTCCATCCAGCTCCTCTTCCATCAGCAGTAGTTCCGGATAGGTGGCGATTCCAGACAAGACACTGCTCAGATCATGGGTCACCTGCCTGGATAGTCCGTCCAGGGCCTGATATTTCAATGCCTGTGCCAATTTTGCCTTGAGCTGGTCCCGTTCTCGCTCCAGGGCTTTTCTTTCCGAAACATCCCGGATGGTCCCCTGGTAAAAATGCGCGGACTTATGACTGCTGCCGGTTCGGATACCGTAAATCTCCACGTCAACGGGCGTCCGGTCCCGGTGAAGAATCCGTGTTTCATAAACAAATTCTCCTTTTTTAATTGCAGTGTTGAATTCGTCCATTCTTCCGGGATCCATGAAATCATGGAGATAACATCCTATCAGTTCTTTTTGTCCATAGCCGAAAATGGCATAGGCTGAAGGGCTTACATATGAAATTTTAAAATCATGGGTCAGCGACCAGACCAGATCCGATGTAATTGCCGCCAGTCGCCTGAATTCCCTGCCTGAAGATTCAACAGCAAGGGTCAGCAGTCCCGGTGTGATTACCACCAGTGCGTTGGTAATCAGGAACAAGAATACATTTTCCTGGCCTGTCCTGTGAAAAGATCCCTGAAACCGCATTAAAAAGATATCCCAAAGCGCTGTTTGTTCAGGCAATAAAATCCCGATACAGTAAAGCGCGGCCAGGTTAAGGGCCAGGGTCATGATCCCGGTCCTGAACCTGCCGAAAATCACGCCCAGCAGGGAAAAAAGAAGCAAATACATCCAGGAGGCCGCAAGACCTGATACTGCACCCGTGTAGACCCCGAAAACAAAAAAAACCAGGAGACCTGCCCACAGCCTGAGCCTGAAAGCTGCCTGCCTTACAAGGGCGACAAGGCATATCACTGTATAAAGCGCTGTATACAGGGCAAAAAAATGCCACTGCCCATTAATAACAGCCTGCCGGGCCAATATAACAAAGGGGATGACTCCAATAATAGCCAGGGCGGTAAACGTCTGGGTAAAAATACGGGCCTGCCACTGGGCCAGCACGGAACCGGTGTGCTCATACAATGCCCGGTTTACCGGTATATTTTTTAATTCAAACAACGGTTGACTAATCCTTTTGTTCACGTTAAGTAAAGTTTTACAGAATCAAGGAGAAAAAGCAATACGGTTGAAAGGAATATTTATGGAAACTGTCATACCGTCGCGTGCTGACGCTTTCGCCCTTTTGAAACAATACAACACCAAAGAAAGTCTGATCCGCCATGCCATCGCCGTTGAAGCGGTCATGGGCCATTTTGCCCGGCAATTCAACCGGGATGTCGAAAAATGGAAAATCATCGGCCTTGTTCATGACATTGACTACGAGATGTTTCCGGATCAGCACTGCCGGAAGGCTGCCCAAATCCTGGAAGAGCAAAACTGGCCCCAAGATTATATCCGGGCGGTCGTAAGCCATGGATGGGGTATCTGCAGTGATGTCAAACCGGAATCTCGTCTCGAGAAAACCCTGTATGCCGTTGACGAGCTGACCGGCCTGGTAGCCAGCGCAGCCCTGGTCAGGCCGTCAAAAAGCGTTCTGGACATCACTGCCAAATCCGTAAAAAAGAAATGGAAGGACAAACGGTTTGCTGCAGGGGTTGACCGCAGCATAATTGAAACAGGGTCTCGCATGCTGGACATGGATCTTACAGAGCTCATCACAGGGGTCATAGAGGGTATGCGCCCGGTTGCCCAGGACATCGGGCTGAAAGGCACCTGCTGACCTGCCCGTCAAAACCCTGACACCCCGGGCTGCAATCTTTTCCCCATTGAACGGAACTCTTTTGAAAACTGATTATATAACTCTTTGAAATCAAAGACTTTTCTTTTTTCATTGCAAGTGGCACCATCTTTGCATCATTTCTTTTTCAACTGATGAAGATCACATGAACACAGGAACGGTGTATTGATGATGCCAAAAACGACGCTTACCCGGAAAATATCAGCTGCCCTTTCACTGGTTTTCAGTGCTGCCCGGCAGCAGGCAGACCATAAAAAACTCAACCGCCACATCCTGGCGTTGAACCAGAAACACTCATCAAAGGAAATAATAGACGAGGTCTCAAGCTGCCTGAAGGCCATCCTGGACTACCGGCTTTTCGCCTTTGCCTTCCACTACAATAAAGGTGCAGCCGTCTGGCTGGATCCCAGGATGTACCGCAACTCCCTTGAATCAATCATTTTGACTGATTTCAACCTGTCATCATCAACAGAGATTGAATACATCAACCAGACCTTTGATAAAAACGAAACCGGATCCCTGTGTGACATGGATCAACTGGTATCCTACGATATCAGCGAAAGCAACTGTAATGGAAGAATTTACCTGCTCCCGAGCCGGTCACTTTATCCCTACCATGACGAGATCATCCAGATAATCATGAAAAGTGCGGGGGTTGCCCTGTCGAGGCAGATGGCCATTGAAAATCTCAAGGAGGCCGCTGTAACCGATCCACTGACAGGGTGCTACAACCGGCGGGAATTTGAAAATCACCTTAACCGGCAGATGGCAATTGCCGCAAGACACAAAACCAGCCTGTCGGTTTTCATGTTTGACCTGGACCACTTCAAGCAGATCAATGACACCCATGGTCACCTGGCCGGAGACCTTGTGCTGAAAAAGGTATCGGTAACGGTCAAAGACAACATGAGGGCCGGGGACATACTGGCCCGGTATGGAGGAGAAGAGTTTATAGCCATCCTTCCCCAGACATCTAAATCCAGGGCCATAGAGCTTGCGGACCGCCTCCGGGAGATCATAGCTTCGCTGGAAATAAGGCACGAGGGCAGCCTGATAAAAATATCGGCCAGTTTTGGTGTGGCCCGGTTCATACCCAACGCAGACATGAACAAGCTTATCCAGGATGCCGATACCATGCTGTACAAGGCGAAGCTGAACGGAAGAAACCGTGTAATGCCCGGGTTGATCAAACTGTGCTCAACCTGCAGCCCGCAAAAGTCTCCGGGCAAAGCAGGGACATAAATTTCCTATATCCGGAAGCGGCCTGTCAGCGATTGAAGCTGCTGCATCACCCCGTTGAGGACATCTGCTCTTTCCTTGACATTCTCGCTCAATGCATTAATTTTCTCGGATGCCTCCAGCACCTCTGAAATATCCATGGCCACCTGGCCGGACATGGATGAACTTTGATTGATGTTTTCATTGACTTCCTGGATACCCTGTGACACCTGGCTTATATTTGCCGCAATGTTTCCGGTAGTCTCGGACTGGGATTCAATCGCCACTGCCGCCTCGCTGACAAAGGCATCGATCTGGTTGATGATTTCGGAAATTTCCTTGATTTCCGTTACCGTCCCTGTTATTTCCGCCTGGATGGCTTGAATGTTCTGGGCTATGTCCTGGGTAGCGCCGGCGGTCTGACTGGCCAGGTCCTTTATTTCATTTGCCACGACTGCAAAGCCCTTGCCCGCATCACCGGCCCTGGCCGCCTCGATGGTTGCATTTAGCGCCAGAAGGTTGGTCTGGGAAGAGATATTGTTGATGGTATCGGTTACCTTGTTGATCTCTTCAGCGGCTTTTCCAAGCTGGCTGATCCTGCCGGAGGCTTTTTCAGCCTGTGCCACGGCCTTTTTGGTTACATCCCTTGTCTTTATTGAATTCGAGGATACATTTTCAATATTCTGGTTCATGTCAGCCGCTCCTTCGGCCACGGTTTCAACATTGGTGGAGGCCTGCTCCATGGCGGCTGCGACAGAGTCCATGTTAACGCTCATTTCTTCTGCGGCCGATGCTACAGTGTTGAGTTTGTCAACCGCTGTCCTCGACCCTTTGTTCATGTCTTCGGCTATCTGGTTCAATTCACCGGATGAACGGCTCAGGGTGTCGACACCCTGGTTGAGCTCGGTGATCATCTGGGCGAGCCCCTTTACCATTTCGTTCATGGCATCGACCGTCTCCCGGATGGAGTCGTTTGCTTCATAGACAAAGGTATGCTTGAAATTTCCCCCGGCCACTTCTTTTGCCAGCGTTGCCATCGAGCCCATGTTGGCCATGAGCTGGCGGTTCATGAACATGATTATCACCACTCCGATGAGCAGGGCCAGGCTACCGCTTATGGCCGAGCTGATCAGAATCTGGCGGTTCATCCCTTCGATAAGCTCAGGCTCCGACACAGCCACGCCAAAGGTCAGATCCCAGTTGTCAAAATGATTGACAAACGCATAGTACAGGGTTCCGTCATCTTTGTAGCTGACCGGCCCGCTGGACGTTTTGACAATGGCATCTCCATTTTCAAACCCGGCAACAGACATCCCCACATAATCCTTGTCTGGATGGGCCAGGATATCCCCTTCAGGGCCCGCTATGAACGAATACCCTTTTCCTGAAACCTTGAGGCTTTCCACCAGGGTGATTACGTCAGGCGTCAAAACCACGCTGCTGACACTGTAAGCTCCCACGATAGTGTTATCAATTTTTTCCCTGAAAGGTTTGAAAATCTGCATGCACAAACGGCCGTCATTGTTTAAAAGGGCCATGTGGGTCTGTTCTGCCATCAGCTGCTGGTAGATTTCAGACGAAGGAGAAAAATATTCTCCGACATTGCGGGAACCATCTTCTTTTTTCTGGCTGGAAGAGACCTTGATCAGCTTGTCCTTGTAAAACTGGTAGATCGCGATTTCAGAATCGGTGGACAGGCCGACAGCATCGACTGTTTCATATTCCCCGGTAACAAAGGTCAAACCGAAAATCATTTTCGGCAGGGTTTCCTTCGATGTTTCACCGGTCTTGCGATCCACAAGAGTCATGTCCGCCGTACGGGCCTCCACAAGCATAGCACCGGATTCAACTCCTTTGGACTCAAGAAGGCTGAGATCGGAATCCATGGCTTTTTGCTGCAGGTTGTATTTAAGCTCCATGCTTTTATTCAGGGCATCGGCCACATTTTCGATACTGACCTTTCCCTTTTGCAAGAACGCCTTCCTGCTCTGGTAGAAATTGACAACAGCGATCAGAACTATGGTGAGAACAATGATTCCCAAGGACCCGATATACAGTTTTTTGCCAAAACCCATTTTTCTCATCTGATGCTCCTTAAAAACGATTATCCTTAATTTAACACAACTTTATGAGTTGGTTGACTTTAAGGATAATATGAGGGATGCGTGATTACAAGCAAAAAATGGGCGGATTTCAATCCCGGGTCTCGATCCCTGAGCTGATCATGTGTTTTTTCACCGCATTGATGGACACCTCTTTGCGGTGAAAAATACCGGCTGCCAGCGCGGCTTCTGCCCGGGTAGCTGAAAACACCTCGACAAAATGGCCGGGACACCCTGCACCGCTGGACGCGATCACAGGTATGGATACGGCATCCCGCACCAGGTTGATCAATTCAATATCAAATCCTGAATTGGTACCGTCCCTGTCAATGCAGTTGAGCAGAATCTCGCCTGCTCCAAGATCCTGGCAGGCTCTTGCAAGGGCGGGGGCATCGATATCCTGTACCTCTCGCCCTCCCTTTACCGTGCACTGGAACCAGCAGAAGGCCTCTTTGCCCGGACCTGGAAACCCGGTCTGTATCACTTGCCGTCCCTGGGCCTGTTCCGGGCTTTTCACGTAAACCCGCCGGGGATCTATGCTGATGACAACAGCCTGGCTGCCGTAAACCTTTGATATGGTTTCAATGGCGCTTTTTCCGGTTTTAATCCCGGTTTTCAAATATTCCATGGCCACGTATACAGCATCGCTGCCAATGGAGACCTTGTCCGCGCCGGATCTGAAATACCGGGCAGCCACATCCAGGGCAGAGTAATGACGGCCTGAAGCATCGGTATAATCACGGATTCCCCCTCCGATGGTCAAAGGCACAAAAACATGTTCTGATACCTGTTTCAAAACTGATATCATGGGAAGGTCTTCCAGTGGGAAATCCCTGAAGCCGGTAATATTCAGAAACGTTATTTCATCGGCCCCTTCATCGTAATACCGCCGGGCCAGTGACACGGGTTTTCCAAGGTTTCTCACATGGCCTTTTTTTTCCCTGACATCGTACTGGTCGCCCTTGGTCACCACCAGGTCTCCGTCATCATTGGACCGGACATCCAGGCAGGCTACAATCCGGCGGGCCAGCCCGGAGCCCCTGGATTGTTTTTTTCCCAACGGACGGATATCCCGGGTGCCGATAAAATTTTCGAGCAGCCGAAGTCCGGCACTGCCGGATTTTTCCGGATGAAACTGAGTTCCGATAATATTGCCTCTTTGCACCGCGGATACAAAATCATATCCATAGGTGGTCCGGGTAAGCACTATGGCATCGTCTTCAGGCACCACATGAAAGGAATGAACAAAATAAAACTTGTCTCTTGGATCTATGCCGTCAAGAAACAAGGAGTCCTGGTGAACGTGAATGCCGTTCCATCCGATATGGGGAACCGGTAGGCTGGTTTGAAACCGTTTTACACAGCCTTTGAAAACTCCCAGGCTTTCGCTGGCGGTCCCATCTTCCTCGCTGCCCTCGAACAGGGCATGCATACCCAGGCAGATGCCAAGAAAAGGCCTGTCTTCCGCAAGATAACGGCGCAACGGCGCCAGGTATCCTTTTGAGTTAAGCAAAGCGATCATGGTTTCATAATTTCCCACACCGGGAAAAACCAGTTTCCGGGCTGAAGGGATATCTTCAGGCCGTGTGACCGGCCGGACCGTTTCCCCTAGTTTTTCCAGGGCATTGGTTACACTCCGGACATTGCCGGCTCCATAATCCAATAAAGTAATCATAATATTTCCCGTTTGTTCTCCAGGGATCAATCCATTAAAGGAGGGATGGCCTGCAGTTTCTCTTTCAGCACACCCTCCATGAGCATGGGTTTCTGGGTCATATCCGTGATAACAAAAGTTATATCAGCCAGGACACAGATTTGTTGAGTCATGGAGTTTACCACTTCCTGGCGGATCACTGCACTTTTGTTGCCGATTTTATGCAGTCCGGAACGGACAACGAGAATGTCATTGACCCGGGCCTGGCTTTTGTAGGAAATATTGATATTCACCACAAAAAACAGCCATCCTTTATTGATAAAATCCTCTATTTCCAGGTAATCTTCAAGCAACTGCCAGCGCCCTTCCTCCAGAAATTCAAGATATCGGGCATTGTTGACATGTTGATACAAATCAGTATGATATCCCCTGACCTTGATCCGGGTTTCCATTTAATATCTCCTTTAAGCATGACGGCCGCCGGCCGGTGGTCCGGCAGCCGGAACAGGTATGGCCTGTGCTATGGTTTTTGCGGCTAGAATTCAATGCTTCCCGGTGTACGCGGAAACGGAATGACGTCACGGATATTGGTGATCCCGGTGATAAGCATTATGAAACGCTCAAATCCCAGTCCAAAACCGGAATGCGGGGCGGTCCCGTACTTCCTGGATTCAAGGTACCACCAGTAATCCGCTGCGGGAAGACCCATTTCTGTCATGCGTGATTCAAGGACATCCAGGCGCTCTTCCCGCTGGCTGCCGCCAATGAGCTCGCCGATGCCGGGAACCAGGAGGTCTACGGCGGCAACGGTCTCGTTGTCATCGTTCATGCGCATGTAAAAAGGCTTTATGGTTTTGGGATAATCTATTAAAAAGACCGGTTTTTTAAAATACGTTTCCGACAGGAAACGCTCGTGCTCCGACTGAAGATCCAGTCCGTATTCAACCGGAAAGTCAAAGGACTTTCCCGAATCTTTCAGGATCTCGATGGCACTGGCATATGTCACCCTCTCAAAAGTGGTGCCGGTCAAGTTGTCCCAGAGGGCCGGCAGGGATTTATCCACAAACCGCGCAAAAAGCTGCAGGTCTTCTTCGCAATGCTCCATCACATGCCGGACCAGGTCCTTGACCAGTTCTTCGCCATGATCCATGTTTCCCGCAAGATCGCAGAAAGCCATTTCGGGTTCCAGCATCCAGAATTCTGCCACATGCCGGCTGGTATTGGAATTCTCGGCCCGGAACGTAGGGCCGAAGGTGTATACATCCCCAAGTGACAGGGCAAACATTTCAGCAGACAACTGACCGGATACGGTCAGGTTAACCTCCTGTCCAAAAAAATCCTTGGAAAAATCCATTTCGCCCTGCTGCTTTACAATTGCCGGATCAAGGGCGGTCACCCGGAACATCTCACCGGCACCCTCACAATCTGATCCGGTTATCAAGGGAGTGTGAAGGTATTTAAAACCCCTTTCCCTGTAAAACCTGTGAATGGCATATGCCAGCTCCGAACGGATCCGGAACACGGCACCATATTTATTGGTCCTGGGTCTCAGGTGGGCGATGGTCCTTAAAAATTCATCTGTATGCCGCTTTTTCTGCAACGGGTAGGTTTCCGGTGCAATGTTATAGATGTCAACCCGGATTGCCTGTATTTCATAGGCCTGGCCCTTTCCAGGGGAAGCGACCAGCCGGCCGATGATACTTACGGAAGATCCGGTTGTAATTTTTTCTATTTCCCCGTAATTATCCAGTTCCGCTCCGGCAACAACCTGGATATTGCCCAGGCAGGAACCGTCATTTATCTCCAGGAACGAAAATGTTTTTGAATTCCGCCGTGTGCGAACCCAACCCTTTATCCAGACTTTATCCAAAGGACTTTTGGATGCCAGCAGGGTCTTGATTTTTTCTCTTTTCATTGCGTTATCCTGTAAAAAATAATATAGTATTCAATTTGGCTTGTATAGATTTTTATTAATTACAATAGTTTGAATGTCACTATCATGCACAGACAAAATTTTCAAGACTTGCTGGGATTAATTGAAATGCCCTCCAGATACACAGGGGGTGAAATCAACAGCATCACCAAGGATCACGACGAAGTGGACCTGACCTTTGCCCTGGTGTTCCCTGACCTATACGAAATCGGAACATCTCATTTCGGCGTGCAGATCCTGTACAGCATATTGAACCGGCACCATGGCATTGCTGCAGAACGCTTTTTCACACCGGCCCCGGACATGGCACAACACCAGAAAAGCCTTGAGATTCCCTGTCTTTCAATGGAATCCAGAACGCCCCTGGGTGAGTTTGACATTATCGGCGTCAGCCTGCTCTACGAACTGAACTTCACAAATATTCTGACAATGTTTGACCTGTCCAAAATTCCCTTTTTTGCCGAGCAGCGGCCTGATGACTTTCCCCTTGTAATTGGTGGCGGACCATGCGCCTTCAATCCCGAACCCCTGGCCGATTTCTTTGATGCCTTTGTGATAGGCGACGGTGAAGCCGCTGTAGTCGAGCTCAGCGAAATTGTCATGCAGTTCAAAAAGGAGGGGGACGGGAAAAAAGACACGCTTTTGAAAATGCTGTCAGGCATCCAGGGAGTTTATGTTCCGTCATTCTTTACCCCGGGAGCAAATCCAGCCGGAGGCCAGGACTGGATTCCCCTGGAAGAAAACCAGGCGCGCATCCGGCGCGCCATCCTGCCGGACCTGGAAACCGCATTTTTTCCTACCGCCCCTGTCATCCCCTTTGGCAAACCGGTCCACGACCGGCTCAGGCTGGAAATCGCCAGGGGGTGTTCCAGGGGGTGCAGGTTCTGCCAGGCCGGCATGATTTACCGGCCGGTAAGGGAGCGGAAAGTCGAGTCCCTTGTGAAAATGGCCCAAGAATCTCTTGACAACACAGGATACAAAGACATCTCGCTGCTTTCATTGAGTACAGGAGATTACTCCGGCCTGGAACCGCTCATAAACGCGCTTTTGGGCCTGAATCCGGTACATTGCAATGCCATCTCCCTGCCTTCGATCCGGGCGGAAAAACTCACCCCGTCATTGATGGAATTGATCCGCAGCGTTCGGAAAACCGGTTTTACCATTGCCCCGGAAGCAGGTTCACAGCGACTTCGTGACATCATCAACAAAAACCTGACTCAGTCCAGTATCGAGGCCACCGTTGAAAATGCCTTAAACCTGGGATGGAAGCAGATCAAACTCTATTTCATGATGGGACTGCCGTTTGAAACATCCTTTGATATCGAGGCCATCTGTTCACTTTCAAAACACCTGGCCTCGACCCGGGCAAAAGGCAGAAACAAAATCACGGTCAGTATCGCCCCGTTCATTCCAAAGCCACACACCCCTTTCCAGCGGTGCGCCCAGATCACACCGGCCAAATCAATGGAGTACCTGCAATACATGAAAGACAACCTGCGCCACCCCAGGGTGAACCTGAAATGGCAAAACCCATACATGAGTGTCATTGAAGGGGTGTGGTCCAGGGGAGACCGGAAACTTTCCGCCCTGCTGATATCGGCGTACAACAACGGCTGCCGCCTGGACGGGTGGTCCGACCATTTCCAGTTTGACCTTTGGCAGGAGGCGTTTTCCGAAACCGGGATCGATCCGGCTGATTACACATCCCGGCCCCGCAAGGATACCGAGCCGCTGCCCTGGGACCATATCGATGCAGGTATTTCTGCCGGGTTTCTGGAATCCGAATTCAAAAAAGCCTCTTTACAGGCTCTGACCCCGGACTGCCGGGACGCTGAATGTGCAGGATGCGGTATATGTGATTTTACAACTATCCAGCCCCGGCTTTACGCCAGTGATCCCGGCAGGCTTGAACCCCGGAAAAATTTGCCTTCTGCACAGCAGCCGGAATACATCAAATATGAAATTGTATTTTCAAAAACAGGGGATGCCCGGTTTTTCGGACACCTCGAGCTTGCCAACATTATTTCACGGGCCGTGGAACGAAGCCCGTTGCAGGTCAAATACACCAGTGGATTCAATTCCGCCATGAAGCTGTCCTTTGACAATCCCCTGCCGCTCGGCATGGAAAGCGAGGCTGAATCTTTTTTTCTGCATGTAAAAAAAGGGACAAGGCCCCCGGATATTATCAAGGCTCTCAATACCCGCCTGCCCGGAGGCCTGAAAATTCAAACCGCCTTTATCTTCAGCAAATCCAGGCAAAATACCCTGGCAGCCGACACTTACCATGTCCGGTTCAGTCAACCGGCCCCGGACAAATCAGTTGTCGACACATTTTTGAACGCTTCTGAATGGATTCTGGAAGATATCAGCTCCAAGGGGAAAAAACGGCGGGTGGATTTGAGACAGGTTGTGGAAAAAATCGGTTTTCCTGACAGACAAACAATGGAAATTGTGATAAAAAAGACAGATCAACGGACAGTAAGACCTTCTGACATTCTGTCAAAAGCACTTTGCCTGCCAGAACATGTCATTCGTACTGCCGTTATAAAAAAGAAAAAACTGGACCGGTGATATGCTCAAAGAACTCATTGTAAATACCGCCCGGCATGAAACACGGGTGGCCCTTCTTGAAAACGGCACCATTGTCGAACTTTTCATCGAGCGGGAAGATGAAACCAGCATAGCTGGAAATATTTACAAAGGAAAGGTGCAGCGGGTGCTTCCCGGCATGCAGGCCGCTTTTGTAGATATCGGTTTCAACCAGGCTGCATTCCTTTATGTGGACGATATCCTCGATGATACCACCAACAGGATGGTTCGCGAGTTCGAGCAGGAGCCCGACGGAGAAAATGATGCCGACAGCATTGACACCCAGTTGAACGAGGCGCCCATTGACAAGAGTCAGCCGTCATGGAAAAGGCCTGTCAAACCGGAGCAGCCTATCGAAGACCTTATCATGGAAGGCCAGGAAATTCTGGTCCAGGTGGCCAAATCCTCAATAGGCTCAAAAGGCCCCCGTATCACCACACATATCTCCCTTGCGGGCCGCTATATGGTTCTGATGCCGACAGTAGACCATATCGGAATATCCAGAAGAATTGAAGACGAGACCGAGCGGATACGGCTCAAGGAACTGCTGCTGGCCATAAGGAAAAATAATTTCGGATATATCTTCAGGACCGCTGCCGAAGGCATCCGGGAAGATGCACTGAAAAAAGAAATATCCTTTCTTACCAAAACATGGGAAGACATCCTTTTCAAAGGTAAAAATGCAGGCGCCCCTTCCTTGATCTACAAGGATCTTACTATCACCTACCGGGCTGTCAGAGATCTTTTGTCCAACGAAGCGGACCGGCTTGTTATCGATTCAAGAGACGAGTTTGAAAACGTCCAGATATTTTTGAAAAAATTCATGCCTGACGTCAAGCTGTCGGTAGACCTGTACACGGGCAGGGAATCCATTTTTGATGCCTACAACATTGAAGGGGACGTGGCCCGGGCCCTGAAAAAGAAAGTGTGGCTCAAATCAGGAGGGTATATTGTAATCGAACAGACCGAGGCGCTTGTGGCCATCGATGTCAATACCGGACGTTACGTGGGCAAGCATAATTTTGAAGAAACCATTTTAAAGACCAACCTGGAAGCGGTCAAGGAAATTGCCTACCAGACCAGGCTCAGGAACATCGGCGGCATTATCATTATCGATTTTATCGATATGAAAAAAGAACAGCACAAGGAAAAGGTCATGAACGGGTTGAACGAGGCCATGAAAAAAGACAAAAGCCAGACCAACATCCTGCCCCTTACGGAACTTGGCCTGGTCCAGATGACCCGGAAACGTACCCGCAGAAACCTGACCAGGACCTTGTGTGAACCATGCTTTTACTGCAACGGTGACGGCATGCTTTTGTCAGGCAAGTCCATCTGTCATAAAATATACCGGGACCTGGTCACAGAAGCCGGTGATATCATGGGCAACCGCTTTACGGTAAAAGTTCATCCTGAAATTGCCCGGCTGCTTCACGGAGAGGAAAAACACCTGATTTCCTCACTTGAAGCACAGTTTTCAAAACCCATCGCTATTTACCCGGAACCTCATTATCACCTGGAAGAATACCATATTTTCGAATCGCTGTCCTGACAGCCGGAATTTTAAACCGGGCCGCATCTTGACTTTTTTTTAATAATGGATTAAAGTGTAATGTTTATTATGGTTTGTATTTTATCAACTGTGCGAGGGAATCAAATTTTGAAGGATTGTTAACTCATGAAAAGAACATTTCAGCCAAGCAACCGGAAAAGAAGCAGAAAACACGGATTTTTAAAACGGATGTCAACCGCCGGTGGCAGGCGTATTATCAATGCCAGGCGGGCAAAGGGAAGGAAAAGACTTTCAGCTTGAGCACGCTGACAGGGTGTGATGATTGAGCAGATACGTATTTCCCAAAACACTGAGACTTTTAAAACGGGCTCAATTCATTCAACTGTCAACCCAGGGGAAAAAGGTACACACACGCTATTTTATTGCAGCCGTATCAAAGACAACCCAAGAAAACCATCGACTTGGCATAACGGTAACCAGAAAAATCGGAAATGCAGTAAGCAGAAACCGGATCAAACGCATTATACGGGAATATTTCAGACATAAAAAAGACGGGATTACAGGGACCAAGGACATCAATATTATAGGAAAAAAAGGCCTGGCCACCTTGTCAGGCAGCCAGATTACAGCAGAACTTGATAAATTATTCAATCGGATTGACGAGATTTAATGCTCAAACGATTTTTATACGCATGTATCAGATTTTATCAAATCGTTCTGTCTCCATTGACAGGACAAAACTGCAGATTTTATCCTTCCTGTTCTGAATATGCCTTGCAGGCTGTTCAAAAATACGGCGGGGTCAGGGGCACCGCCCTTTCGGTCAGACGAATCCTGAGATGTCACCCCTTCAACCCCGGCGGGGTTGACCCTGTCCCATAATCCGGCTTTTTTTTCCAGTCTCTTTGCTTTCCGCTTTTTTATCAAGGCCTTGTAAGGGTTTTTCTCAGAAACTAGGAGAGAAAATGAATGAGCAAAAGCGGTTAATGCTGGCCATTGTACTTTCTGTGGCCATCCTTTTCGGGTGGAATCTGTTTTTTCCGCCGCCCCAGCCCAGGAATATTGCGCCGCAGGCACCGGACAGCGCCGGGCAGGATCAAAATAGCCAGGCCGGCCCCGAAGTGACCGACTATCACCCCGGGCAATCCAGGGAAGCAGCCACTGTTTCAAATCCTGAAACCTTGACCTACAAAACATTCACCATAACCACGCCCCTTTATGATGCAGTATTGTCCGAGAGCCATGCCACCATTGAAAGCCTGACTCTCAAGCAATACAAGAAGAACCTGAAAGACGATTCCCCGCTCAAGGAAATCGTTTCCCAGAAAACGGGTGCGGGCCTGTTCGGTTTGACGTTGGAAGGGGCCGGCCTGACCGGATTTGAAACAGCCGCATTCAAGCCTGATTCCAACCTGGGTCCAACCACCGTGGTCTCTCAAGGTACAAAAACCCTGTCCTTTACCTGGCAGCATCCCGATGGCATCAGCGTAAAAAAAATCCTGACCTTCCAGGCCGACTCCTACCTGATCAACTGTGACGTTGTTTTTCAAAACGGTTCTCAAAGGCCTCTCAAGGATTCACTGGGCATAGCCGTTTCCGAGCATTACAATGATGAAGTGGCTAAAGAGGCCAGGTTTGCCTTTCTAGGGCCGATTGCCTATATAGACAATGAATTCCAGGAAATCAAACCCAAGAATATCGATGAAAACAATACCCTCCACGGCAATGTGACGTGGGCAGGGTATACAGACCGCTACTTTGTAAAAATGATTGTGCCCCAAAATCCTGTTGACGGCATGGTCAAGCTTTCCCACGAACGGGACATCATTACCAGCCGGCTGGTAGTTCCCATGGCACAGATCGATCCGGGCAGGCAGGCGACCTATTCTTTCAATCTGTACATGGGGCCGAAAAGCTTAAAGATTCTCTCTGACTACAACCATGACATGACCAAGGTTGTCCATTTCGGCTGGTTCACCTTTCTGGCCAAACCGCTGCTGATGGTCATGAACTATATTTACTCGGTCATTCCAAACTACGGCGTGGCCATCATCCTGTTGACCATCATTATCAAGCTTGTTTTCTGGCCTCTCGGCACCAAAAGCTACAAGTCCATGAACGAAATGAAAAAAGTCCAGCCGCTGATGACTCAGATCCGGGAAAAATATAAAGATGACAAGCAGCGGATGAACCAGGAAATGATGTCCCTTTACAAGACTTACAAGGTGAATCCGGCCGGGGGGTGTCTTCCCATGCTGGTCCAGATGCCCATTTTCTTTGCCCTGTACAGGATGCTCTATTCCGCCATTGAACTGCGCCATGCCCCGTTTTTCGGCTGGATACAGGATCTTTCCGCACCGGACCGTCTGTTTCATTTTGATTTTGCCATTCCCATGGTCCAGGAGCCTTCCGGAATACCGGTCCTGACGCTGCTGATGGGAGCGTCTTTCTTTTTACAGCAGAAAATGACACCTGCCACCGGAGACCCGACACAAGCCAAAATAATGATGCTCATGCCAATTTTCATGACTGTTATTTTTATCAATTTTTCTTCCGGTCTTGTCCTGTATATGTTTGTAAACAATATCATTTCAATGGGACAGCAATACTACACGCAAAAAAAATTCGCTTAATTATGGAGGTAAACACGTGAAACAATCTCAGGAATTTGAAGGAAAAGATGTTGAGACAGCTGTCAACAATGCCTGTACAACACTGGGGGTTTCAAAAAACGATTTGAAATATGAAGTGATCTCTTCGGGCGCCACCGGCATATTCGGTATCGTGGGCCGGAAGGATGCAAGAATAAAAGTCCGTATTGCTCAATCACAACCAAAGGGTTCACCTGAAGGGTCCACCATGGATGAAACTGAAATGGACCGGGTCCACTCGATTGTGGATGAAGCCTTCGGGCAAGACACGCGGCCCTCAAGGGAAAAAACCTCGGCTGAACCCGTAAAGGAGGCCCGGGGGCCTTCGTCAGAAACCGCCGATGTCACTGAGAAGCCGGCCGCCGCCCAGAAGCAGGCTTCTGATGAAAAAGAGACCGTCCCTGAGGCTGCCGACGTAACAGCCGAATCCGTTGATCTCGGAATCAAGGCCCTCCAGAAAATGGCCGACCTGATCACGGAAGATGCTACGGTAACAGCCGATACAGACAAAGACAAGCTTATTTTGAAAATCAATGGTGGGAATGC
Organism: uncultured Desulfobacterales bacterium; assembly: GCA_964397015.1. Taxonomy (GTDB): domain Bacteria; phylum Desulfobacterota; class Desulfobacteria; order Desulfobacterales; family Desulfobacteraceae; genus MADRE2. The sequence goes on from CAYNHL010000001.1 coordinate 87,753, forward strand.
CGGTATCCTGATTGGACGAAAAGGCCAGACTCTCGATGCCATGCAGTTTTTAACCGATAAAATAATCAACCGGAAAAGTTCTGACCGGGTCAGGGTGAAAGTGGATATCGAGGGCTACATGGAAACCCGGAAATCCAACCTGGAGAGCCTGGCCCAGAAAATGGCCGAAAAAGCCCGAAAAACCGGAAGACCGGCCACGATAAACCAGATGAGTGCCCAGGACAGGCGGATTGTCCACCTTGCCCTTAAAGACGATGCCCGGGTCAGGACCCAGAGTATGGGAGACGGTTATTACAGGCGCCTGGTTATTTTTCCAAAAAAGAACAATACCTTCAGGGGCAAAAGACCCTTGAAAAAATAACAGATCATGACCGACACAATTGCTGCAATATCAACGCCTTCAGGCACTGGCGGCATTGGTGTCATCAGGATTTCAGGACCCGGTGCGCTGACGGTCATCTGTGGACTGTTCGGGCCGAGCAGGAAAAAAGCCCTGACGGATTGCCGGCACCTTGAATCCCACAGGGTTTATCACGGCTATGTTTTTGATGATGGCGGTGTGGATGTGATTGACGAAGTCCTGCTGATTCCAATGCTTGCACCCTCTTCCTACACTGCCGAAGACGTGGTGGAAATCCAGGCGCATGCCGGAACCATTGTGCTCAGAACCATTCTGGACAGATTGCTCTCAAACGGCGCCCGCCTGGCAGAGCCCGGAGAATTCACCAGACGGGCCTTTTTAAATCAGCGAATCGACTTGACCCAGGCCGAAGCAGTGGCCGATATCATCAATGCAAGGTCCTCTGCATATCTCAAGTTTGCCGCGTCCCAGAGTACCGGTGCTTTGAAAAAACAGATCCAGGAATTTATCAGTTCCCTTACCCACATGCTGGCCTGCATTGAAGCCGGAATTGATTTTCCCGAAGATGCAGAATCCTTTTCTCCATCCCAGGAGGATATCCAGGCAGTTGACAGCATTATTCAAAAATGCACCGGGCTGATTCAGCATCACAACGATGCCTGCTTTTTCAAGGATGGTGTAAGGCTTTCCATCTGCGGGCCGCCCAATGTCGGAAAATCCAGCCTGATGAACCGTTTGATCAGCCGGGAAAAATCCATTGTCACACCGGTTCCCGGAACCACCCGGGACCCTATTGAAGAAGGTTTGAATATACAGGGGGTTCCGTTTGTCATTTCTGATACAGCCGGAATTCACAAAACCGACGACCTTGTTGAAATCATAGGTATCGAGAAAGCAAAAGACCAGATTCGTCAGTCCGATCTCGTCTTACTGGTTGTTGAACCGGAACGGCTGCTGTCCATGAAACAGATCCATTCCATGGTGTCCGAGGATAAAAAGATGATCCTGGTCATAAACAAGATTGACCTGTTCAAAGACCAGCCGCAACCGCCTTTGCCTTCAGACCTGGATTCCCTGCCGCGAATTGAAATTTCAGCCCTCTACAACCAGGGAATTGAATCCCTCAAAGAGATGATAATCAATATGTCCATCAGGGAGCTTGACCTGGAATCATCCAGCGTCATCCCGAACTTGAGACATAAAAAAGCCCTTGAAACAGCTGTTCAGGAACTCGAGACCGTCAAGACAGGGCTTCTCGACCACACGCCCCCTGACATGCTGGCCATTGATCTTGAAAACGCCATACAGGCATTGGGTGTCATTACCGGTGAAACTGCCAGGCCGGATATTCTCGACACCATATTCAGCCATTTTTGCATTGGAAAATAAAGGAAATCAAGCCATGCCCATGGACCTAACCAAACATTTTGCAAAGTACGAAGCCGTTGTCTCCATTGTGGACGGCATTTTCAACCAGGTGAAATCACAGTACCCCAAAGAGGTGTTCTGCCGTGAGAAATGCTCTGACTGCTGCTATGCCATTTTTGACCTGACAATCATCGAAGCCCTGTATCTCAAGCACCAGTTTGACCAGGCGTTTTCTGGCAATGAAAAATACGACCTGATTCAGAAAGCGGCCAAAGCCGACAGGGCGCTGCATAAACTCAAAAGGGATGCCCACAGAGAGGTGCAGGCCGGTAAAAATGAAGTGGATGTCCTGGCCAGGATGGCAAGAGAACGTATCCGCTGCCCCCTTCTGGGAGATGATAATTTATGTCTTTTATACAACAGCCGGCCTATCACCTGCCGGATTTACGGGATTCCGACATCCAGCTCGGGCATGAGCCATATCTGCGGCCGGACCAATTTCACTGAAGGTGAACAGTATCCCACAGTCAACATGGACAAGATTTACACCCAGCTGCAATTGATCAGTGCCGAGATGATAGCGGACATAAAATCCAGTCACATCAAAATGCACGAGATGCTTATTCCGGTTTCCATGGCCCTTGTGACAGATTTCAACAATGAATATCTTGGAGTTAAAGCATCATCATGACAACGTCCTTTCATCCATATACCCCTGAAGAAATCCAGCAGAAGAAAAAGGCTATTTTCGATGCCATGGGAAAACGCGGGCAAAAACAGATCCTGAAAATCGGATATGACCGGTGGGACCCGTTTCAGGAGCCCAAAGATCCCATCGATATCCGGAAAGATAAAACCAAACGTACATCCCAGATGCTCATAAGAGAATTCTTGTCCCAGATTCCCCATGAAGAGTATTCCAACAGCTACGCCCAGGGCGCGCTGGAAATGTGCCTGGGTATCATCAACGAAGAAGAGAAAATTCTGGGCATGTTCGACTTTGCCTGCTGGTACAAATCCCTTTTGGTCAAAGAAGGATATGAGGCGCCATAACCTTTTTTCTGCACGAGAGGCCTCCCAGGTTGTCAAAATGGTTGAAACCTCCACAGTCCGCGTGACCCCAAGAGTGCTGTTTCGCTATATCCAAAAACAGTTTCACATTTCAACCAGACAGGCCAGGACATGGCTCACCTGTCTGGTTGAAAAAGGGGAACTGTGCTATCGACAGGAATTCGGCACCACCTTTGTCGATCTCAATTTTTCAAAACCCGTCCCCCTGACAGAGCACTTCACGGTCAGCCCTCCATTGCCCAAATCCGTTGATAAAAAAACTTTGACAATTTGCCTGGAACCCGGAATATCCTTTGGATCCGGCCGCCATCCAACAACGAGACTCTGCCTGGATGCCATTGACCGCCTGGTATTTCACGACAGGGTTTTGCCTGTATCATGTGAACGTGCTGCAGATATAGGCACCGGTAGCGGAATCCTTGCCATCGCCCTTTGCCTGGCAACAAGTGTGCATTGTACTGCATATGAAATCGATCCGGTCTGCCGGTTTCAGGCTGAAAGAAACATTGCGTTGAACCGGCTGTCACACCGTATTGAAATAAGGGATGACACCATAGGTGATGCAATGTTCCGGTTTTCCATTATCGTTGCAAACTTAAGACTTCCCAGCCTGAAACAAATGTCGGGGGCAATAAACTCAGCACTTGAAACAAACGGTTTTCTGATCCTGTCCGGCATCCGTCCTGATGAACTTAAACCATTGGTTTTACATTATTCACAATATCACATGAAACCTGTCAGTCATGCCGATGAAAAAGACTGGTCCTGCGTAACCATGGTGCGAAGCAAATCATGAAAAAAGAACTGAAAAAATCTTTTTTCCTGCAGGGTATTGTTTTCCTGTTCTGTACACTATGGATAGGTCTGGCTGCAGCGACCGCCCAGATGTATTTCTGGACAGATGAAAACGGCATTTCTCACTACAGCAATGTAGCACCGCCGGATGACAACAATGACTGTTATCTGATCGACGAGATGCTGCCCCTGTCTTCACCCCCGGCACAGCCGCCTGAAAATGCCACAACGGTTACGGTCAAGAAGATTTTTGACGGAGATTCATTTATAGCCCTGGGTCACGGCCTGGAATTTTCTATCCGCCTGGTGGGAATCGACGCCCCTGAAACCGGCCGGAAAAACAGCAGGGGCCAGCCCTTCAGCCAGAAAGCCAAAAAGGCTCTAGCAGACATGATCGACAAAAAGCAGGTGAAAATCGTCTCCCATGGCAAAGATCATTACAACCGCCAGCTTGCGGAAGTTTTTGCAGACAAAACCCTTGTCAATCTCGAAATGGTTACCAGGGGACTGGCAGAGGTCTATCCCGGAAAAAAACCCGGCACACTGGAAACTAAAAAATATTACCGTGCCCAGCAATCAGCCAGAAAAGCCCGCGCCGGAATCTGGTCTCTGGGCAAGGCATATCAAAGCCCCTCTGCATGGAGAAAAAAAAACAACCCCTGATCCGTCTCACTCCGGTGTGACGGATCAGGGGCCTTTGGGGAACTGCAGCCTGATTATTTTCTCAAGCGTTTCATCGACAGTTTCACTGACTGCTGAAGCCGGGATATGGATTCTGCCAGTACCCCGAGCTCATCTTTTGAACGGACCTCTATCAGGGCATCGAGATCACCCAGGCTGATCCGGTCGGTCATTTCGGACAGGTACTTGATATTGGCTGTCAGCCGGCCGCCGAACGCAAACAGGATCACGGCCAGAATCACAAGGATGACGGCGATCAGGATCGCATTCTTGATACTTTCAGCCTTGGCAATCTCCCGGCTTTCTTCTTCCAGCCGGTCCATGGGTTCGGTAAATTCATCGATATAGGTGGTGGCTGCAATATTGAAACGGGTGCCCATGACATTGACACAGGCCATGTATTTATCCTTGAAACTCCCGTCATCTTCCTGCCAGCTGTAGTATCCCTTGGAGGGACGTCCGCTTTTGACGGCCGAAAAAATGGACCAGAATCCATCAAAGTTGACTCCCATGGGACCCTTGAGTTTTGACATGTCATTGAGCTTCGGTGGCGTGATATTAGGCTGGACATGGGCCCAGGTACGCCATATGCCATCCTCGCTCTGCTCATAAAGAGCGGTGTATCCCGTTTTTCCAACTTTCTGGATGGCTATGTCCCTGAACCGCTGGTCAGACATGAACTGTTCCTTTGACAGTTCCGGATGAGCCTCGAGATAGAGCTGCACCTGCTTGGCAACACCTTCGGCGGTCGACATTATATCCTCTTCAGCCATTTCTTTTATAATTTCTATACCTTCCAATCCAAACCGGTCGGTCAGCTTGTTAAGCTGGAGGATCAGGTAGAACGCTTGAATGGCAAAAGCAACGATCAGTATGACAAAAAAGAAAAACAGCTTGAACCTTATACCCACGCCTTTTTTCTTTGTTTCAAACTCATCTCCAGCTGATGTCCGGGAGGCAGGCATTACATCAGCTTCAACCCCTTCACTGAAAACAGGGGAATCCTGTGAGTCCAAAAGTTCGTCCTTGTGGATTGTGATGAAATTGGAACATGTCTTGCACTCAAACCTGACGGTATCTGACACCATCTTGTTCGGGTCAATGTCGTATGTAGCGCTACATTTACTGCACTTCACTGTCATGGTCAGCCTCCTCTTTGTTTACTCGACCTTCACCTGCCTTTCCAGGCTGCCGGGTCATGAATCTATTTGCCGGTATATTTAAACGCAGTTGCGCTTCACTTCAGTCAAATCCGTGATTCCCATCAGGATCTTGAAAATGCCGTCCTGTTTCAATGAATACATGTTGTTATGGGTAGCAGCCTCTTTTATCTTTTCTGTCGAGGCCTCCTGCTTGATAAGATCTTTGACTTCCTGGGTATTCAGCAAAAACTCATGAAAGCCGATACGTCCCTTGTAACCACTGTTGTCGCAGGCACGGCACCCTTCCGGTTCAAACAGTACCACGTCTTTGGTCTTGAATTCCTTGAGCAGCCCTGAATAGTCTGTGCCGAATTCTTCCATTAACTGATCCATGGCCGCTTTCTGATTTTCAATGGGTTTTTTGCATTTTTCACACAATCGCCTTCCCAGGCGTTGAGCCAGAATTCCCAGCAGAGAATCCGCAAAGTTGGTAGGGTCCACACCGATTTCAAGCAGGCGGGTTACGGTTTCAGGCGCATTGTTGGTATGCAGGGTGGAATATACCAGATGCCCGGTCAATGAAGCCTCAATGGCTGTTTTTGTCGTCACTGTGTCCCGCATTTCCCCTACCATGATCACGTCAGGATCGGCCCGCAGAAATGACCTGAGCAGGGTGGCAAAATCCAGTCCTATTTTAGGGTGAATTTCCGACTGCCGGATGCCCTTCTGATCGATTTCCACAGGATCTTCCGCTGTCCAAATTTTTCTTTCCGGCGTATTGATGATATTCAATGCAGAATGAAGAGTGGTGGTTTTTCCCGAACCGGTCGGTCCTACCACCAGGATCAGACCATAGGGTTTTTGAATGATCTGGAAAAACGGCTTGTAAATATAGTCCAGAACTCCCAGTTCTTTCAGGGGCATTGGTTCACCGCTCTGCAGAAGCCTCAGGACCACGTCTTCACGGCCGCCGGTGGTCGGGATGGTTGCCACCCGAAGCTCCATGGAGCCTGTGCTCCTGCTTTTGAACTTGATTTTTCCATCCATGGGCAACCGCCGTTCGGTGATGTCCATTTTGGCCATTATTTTGATCCTGGAAATAACGGGACGGCTGAAGGTATTGGGAATTTTTATGTACTGCTGGCAGATGCCGTCGATACGGAAACGAATATCCGCGTTCCTGGAATGGGTGGAAGGTTCGATATGTATATCTGACGCTTTCTTTCTATAGGCATCCACGATCATTTTGTTGACAAACTGGATCGTCTTGGAGTCTACCAGGGCGACATCGTCCTGGGCATCATCCTCGTCCTCGATATCCACTTCGAATTCACCGGTAATACCATCCATGAAGCTGGACACATCTTCTTCGTCCACGTCATCTTCCGGAACGGTATTTTTCCGGTACTGGTTGTCTATATATTCATGGATGTGTTCACGAACCGCTATATAGAACTTTAGCTTGAACCCTATATATATTTTCCGGATGTCTTCCTGGTTCTGCATGTCCGGATTGTCTATTGCCACTTCAATCAGGTAATCCTTCACGGAAAGAGACAAAGGTGCCCAGTGATTGTTTTTCAGGTATTCATATTTCAGGTTGCTGAAAAGCTCTTCCTTGATTTCCGTTTCTTCCCGGATATCGATAAAGGAGTATCCGTAATACATGGACAGCGATTCACCAAGAGTCTGTGGGTCAATTCCGAAATTGCTGATTAAAATATACTCAACGGACCGCCGGTTGGTTTTGGCCTGGTCATGGGCTTTCTGCAGGTTCTGCCTGGTAATGTGGTTGTTGGCCAGAAGGTAGTCAAACTTTGTTTTTCCCTTGATTTTGGACTGGAGGGCTTTTTTACGGTTCTCATAATCGGAAAAATCTTTGGGATGCTTTATTATATTCAGAAAATTGAGCGCCTTGCTGTAATCCCCTTTTTCCTCGTTTAAAAATGACAGAAAATAAAACCCGACATCTTTTTTGGCCGGCGAGATATCTGGTTTTTTTAAAAGGTTTGTAAGGTATTCATCCGCTCTTTCCGGCGCATTGAGCTCCTTGCAGCATATGACAAAAGCGTACAGGACATCGTACAGCTTGTAGTCGTTTTCAATGAGTATCTGGTATTTTTCAATGGCCTCTTCATAGGACTCGAGGTCCTTGAAGGCCATGGCCTCCATATAAATGTCATCGTTTGACTTTTCCTGGGGCAAAGGGTCTTTTCCCGGCCCTTCTTCTGCATCCTCGGAAAGGTAGCTGGCCCTTATCTGTTCAAGCTGCCGGATTTGAATCCGGGTGGTTTTGGAATCGGGAAGGGACTTGAGCTCATTGAGAAGGCTCAGGTAAATACCGTCTGCTTCGTCAACAAGGCCCTGGTCTGCATAGAGACTCGCCTCGTTGAGCTTGAGGTCGAACAATGTCTGATCTATAACCGGTGATGCTTGTCCCATGGGTCAACTAACACGGAATAACCAGCGGTACAGTACCTAGGTCTTCCACATCGATGCTGTACTCGGAGATACCGCTGCCGGGTGTTTTAGTCATTCCGGTGGCCAGGGTCAACCGTGTTTTGTGCTGGCCTGTTACCGGTACGATGACACAGGTGTTGTCACACGAACACAACACGGCATAGCGGTAAGATACATCTTCACCACCAAGGTTTTTGACCTGTGCTGTCATTTCGTTCAGCTCATCGGTAGGTATCTCCTGGAGGGTTCCTTTCATGTTTGAAGACAGTTTTTGAAAAACAGATGCCAGCTTTTTGAGTTCAATGGTTGTCATGGTATGAATTTTTTTACGGATATTGGACGGCAGTTTGTAAATATTATTGATATACTCGTTGGGAAGTGCGACAACCTGCTGGTCAATGGTAAAAAAGCGTACATATTCAATAAAATCTTCTTTGGCTTCACCTGTCTCATAGTCCATATCATCCAGGGACATTGCCGTGTCGTCCTCATAATCGGTTTCTGTGGTAAACAGATCTTCGGAAAACCCGGAATCATCAGCAGGGGTGGAAGTATAGGAAATTTCATCCACATCCACGGTTACCGGCGTCTCGATGGGGGAAAAGGGTTCTTCAGTATCAAATGCGGACGACGGTTCCATATCGGTGTCACTGTCCTGGATATCAAAGGAATCCTGGCCCTGATGCTGGTCAATCATCAGCTGCCTGAGCCGCCTGTTCTGTTTTTCCAGATCATCCACCCGGACCTCCAGGCTGGCCAGGCGGTCCAGGATACTGCCGCCCTCTGCACCCGAAGGTACCTGTGGTACAGCATCGCTGGATTCAGGTTCATCCTCCAGGATGAAGTCTGCCTGATCCACGTCAGCTCCGGAAAAAGGATCTTCAGTCTCTTGTTCACCGGCCGGATCAGCTTCAATCAACTCATAACTGTAGATGGTCTCGACATCATCTGTTTCCCCGGCTTCTTCCGGCATTGATTCAAAGGCCTGCACCGGTATTTCTTCCGGCTCGTCTTCTGTTTCGAAAAAGTCTTTTTCGGGTTCCTCGGTCTTGTCATACTGCTCTGCCCTTTTACGCAGCTCTTCATTGTATTCTGAAATTTTCTGCTTTAAAATCACTACCTTCTGGTAGGCGGCGCTTACTTCGTCCTTTATCAAAGACTTGTCAAATTCAAAATTGTTGATGGTCTTGAGAGTGTTGATGACACTTGTCATAACGGCCACCGTCTGCGGGAAAGCCTTGTTCTTGGCTTTCTGCAGGTAATTGACAATGCTTTTGAGCATCTTGATCAAAGCCTGGTTGTATTTATCTGTATTGGTTGCGGCAATGCTGTCAAGCCGGTCCAGGAACCGGTTTATTTCCTTGTCTGAATATTCCCAGTCCAGCGCCAGCGAAAATTCTTCCAGCATGTCAAAATCATCTGAGGATGTCTTTTGGGATTCCAGTGGTTCTGCTTCTGCTTCAACGGATGCTTTCCTGTCTTCCTCTTCATCATTGAACAACGCATCGATCGCATCAAACGCATCATTTTTCAGCTTGTCAACATCTATCGTGTCTGCCATGTTATCCACCTAAATTTTTTAGTAAAATCCTTTAATTTTCATCTGCCTGATGACATTTAAAAGCGTTTTATCTTTTGTTTTGGTTTTTTCGATAATCCTTGCCTGTTCCTTTTCAAGCTCACTGACCGGCACATGACAACCCTTGCAGTCAGACGTCGGTGCATCTGCCCTGTAATGTTCATCCTGGATCTTCTTGTGACAGCCCCAGCAATTCATGTGATATGCGTTTACAAGCTCTGCCTTGCTGTCTCCATGGCAGTCCGAACACATCTGGGTATGCATGTCCTCCTGCCATATATTTTTCCCGCTGGCATAAATATGGTGACACGATTTGCAGTCAATTTCATAGGTTGTATAATGCAAATCATGGGAAAACAAAGTCTTTGGATAGTCCGTTTTTCCAAAGTTGTCAAATCCGGGATCCTTGAAATATAAAAATTCCATGGCGCAGACAGTTGCCGCCAAGGTGATTCCAACAGTCAATATCAAAACGATTCCTGTTTTTCTTATTGCACCGGTCATACCTATTTCCTTCTCTGGAGACGCTGGACCGCCTTGAGCAGGCTGGCCTGCATCCGCCGCAGCGCATTGGCAAGTTCCCCGATCTCATCTTCTGTATCGATGTCAATGGAGGTTTTCAAATCCCCCATGCTGATTCGTTCTGCAACGCCGGTCAGCGTGGAAATCGGTTTGACAAACCGGCGACCGAAGAAATAGGCAAACACAAGGGCCAGGATGGTGACGATGGACCCGAAGGTATTGTACTGAAGCATAAATTGCTTTTTAGCGTTATTGATCCTTTTCTGCAGTTCTTTAATCGGTTGTTCAATGTCTGCATTAGGTACAACAGCAACCATATAAAAAGGAAGCTTCTGGTGAACCGCATGAACGAAAATATACTGGTCATCCACGGTGCCGCTGTATTCATCATTTGATTCAACCACCTTGTTCATAATCTGGTTAAACGATTTAATACCCAGCGCACTGGCATCCTTGTTCAAAAAGCGGGGATTGGGATGCATGAAGACCTTGTTCTGGTTGTCCTCGTTGCTGATCAAAAAAGTGTATCCCGAAGAACCGATAACCTGGATAACCTGGTTGATGAATTCAGGATTATATTGCAGCGGCTTGAAGCCTGACCCTTGTTCCGCTTTGTTGGCATACATGGAAACGGAACTGGATATTTTTTTAACCTGCTGATCCACGGAAAGCTCTGACTGTTCCCTCAAGGCGCTGCTGGTGATATCCAGGGCCACGTTACTGATTTCATTGATATTGTAGAACCCGGCCCCGCCTGCCAGCACCAGGGGAATAATTGCAAAGCAAATAAAAGTCAAAATTATCTTGGTTCTGATTTTCATAAATATCTCCAACTATAAATATTGTTTTATAAGTTCCAGCATTGTTTTTTGAAACTGGCTTCTTTCAGCCGGGGAGTTTATTTCCGTTGCCACTTTTTCAACCAGGCTGTAGAGCATTTTATGAGGAAAGCTTTGTTTTGTCTTGTTGAATTCGTCAATTTTATCATCAAGTACCAGGGAAGCAATTGGACCAATGGACTTGGACAGTTCCTTTTCCAGCCGTTCCCAGAAAAAAGACGGAATTTCCACAGAAGACCCGGAGTCGTCCTCGATCACCTTGATGGCTTTTTTGGCCTCTAGCTTGGCCAGTACGCCATTCAACTGTTCCGTATTGACATTGAACTTGGCCTTGAGCTTGTTCATGTCGGGATATTTATAAAACATGGCTATCACATGCCACTCAGAAGGCGTCAATGTAATCGGCTCTTTCACCGGCAACAGTTCAATGGATTGCTTGGCCATCTTCTATTCCTCCCTAGCGGTCAAAAAATGATGAAAAAAATTTGGGGAATTTTCCCTGTTTCTGTGATTCTTCAACAAAGGCATCAAATTCCATTTTAACCTGGGATACACTGATGTTACAATCACATTCACAGATAAAAACCGCTTTGTCTTTTTTGTACATATAAACACAGGCCTCCGGAGTTAAAAAAAACAGGTGCGACCCGGAGGTATTCTCCTTCTGCAGCGTTATCATTTCTTCAAAATATCTTTTTTTTTCTGCCTCGGGCTCGGGGAAAAAAGTTGTCCTGTTCTTCTGATGTATAATCACCCGTTTCACAAACCGGTTCTCTTCGGCAAATGCCTGTGCCGGATTTTTCTTAGTTTCTGATTTCATAGTCTGCCAGTATGCCCAGGTAATTATTCTTTATGGAAGCTATCTCGCTTTCAGGAACAGCCATCCGTTTTGCTATCAGGTTTACCAGCTCGTTCATGCCATGAACCGCGGTCTTGATATTGATTTTTTCCCAGATATCAATTTTCCTGTATGCATAAGAAAATTCACCTGCAAACGGATCAAGGAAAACAAATTTGTCGCTTAGATCCAAGGCGCATTTTCTCCATATGGAAGCAAAATCCCGGTTGCCTGACCGGTCTTCGAGCATGTTGAAAATTTCCTCGAAACATCGGACAAGCTGAGCATGATCCTTTTCCGGATTGCGTGTATCCTGGGACAATTTGAAAAGATTGATACTTGTATTGCTGATTTTTTCCTGGATGACAGCATCATCGAGAGGGGGTTCGAAAACACCCTCTTTTTTACCTATATTCATTGTACCCAGGATGTTACCCTTGTAAAAGTATATATACATTTTTGTCCCGGCTCTTCCCGTATCCGCCTCGATATAACCGGTAAAATCATCTGTGCAGCACCGCTGGATAAGCTTGGACGGATTGATGATGTCCGAAGAAAGATTGTTGTATACCATTTTGGCCGTATGGGCCTTGGTAAAAAACTCGACATGTTCGTGGCGGCACCTGAATGTAGACACCACTGTATCCGGTGTCAGCAGGGCGGAAAAATCGACCGGTGTAATTTTTTTGTACCTGCTGCTGTCCGATGTAACCAGGCAGGCCTGGGTTTCCCCTTCAAACATGAACAGGTAGGCTTTCTTTCCACTGCCCTCGAGCAGTACGAATCCATTCAGGTATTCATTCTTCAAGAACAACAGGAACTTGTCAAAAACAAGAAAACTGGGGTGCAGATTTCTATAGTATGCCTCGAACTTGGGAATCATTAAAAAACATCCTTGCTTTCCATAAACATCAACAGGTCATCTGTCAGTATTTTCTTCCTGAACAGCACTTCAATCCGCGCATGGATATTTTTATCCAGGTAAATAATGGTGAAATAATTCTCGTCATAGGTTTCAAGGTATTTAATATGAAAAAGATGCGGTACCTTGAAATAGGGATGGCCGTATTCATAAAAACCAACACGGTCCACAGTGTATTTGCGGTCAAACATGTTCCGGATTTTTTCCAGGTATTCCGTGCTCTCGTCCACATACCTGGAACAGTCAATCAACAGAAAATTGATGTCTGTGTTCACATTGGTATCCGGCAGTATTGTCCTGTCGTTGAATTTAAAATCAAGCTGGGACAAAAGTGCCATCTGTTTGATTGCATCGACACCCTGTCCGCCCAGGTAGTCGGCATATACAATCCGGCCGTTTTCAAACCCGATTTTACCGTAAATGTCTTTTCCCCTGGTAAATTCTATTGCCCCGTTCCGGCTGTCGTTATAGCAAATCTGGATCAGGCTGGTGAGCGTAAATGTCGATAATGATCCGGCAAACATACGGGCTATACCTCTATGGTTTTATATTTTCCTTCAAAGGTCCTGGCATAATTTCCCATGTCCTGGGCTTCTACCGGATCCGTATATAAAATGTTGTCCACGAAAAAAATATTCAAATAGTTTTCCTTTCTTGTGATAACCGCAAACAACTTGTCTCCCGTGTTGTTGAGGTTCACATTGATATTGTTCAAGGGCTGGTTTTTCTGAATTTTATAGTCGGATACCTTTTTAATGACATTACGCCGGTTGAGGCCTGATACTTTTGAATATGGAATGACCTTGCTGGCGATATTCTTTTCCGTAACGCTTTTTCCGGTTTTAAGAATCTCTATGATACTGGCATACCGTATGGTATATTTTACTTTTTCAATCTCGACGAACAAGTATTTGGCATGCCGGGTTTTCGGGGCAGGAGAAGTGCTGCCGCTGTTTCTGGCATGTTCGAGGTTATGGAGTATCCGCTGGTTCTCTTCTATTTTGATATTGATTTCAAGCAATTGTTTGATCAGGGTGTTTTCAACATAGGTCTGCAACGTGTTCAAACTGAACTGCCTGTTATTTTCCATGAAATTGTCATCATCCAGTATTTCTTTCAGCCGCTGGGCCTTGCTGGTATGGTGGACATCCGTATCGGTGAAAAAATCCGCATTACCAAGAATGTTGCGTGTAATCCTCTTGAAAGATTCAGATATTTCAAGATTTTTGAGCAGGTTGTTCAAAGCCGTGACCACGCGCTTGTCAAACGCGTCCAGGGGTTTGGCCGCTTCCAGACCCTGCCGGGCGGCTTCCATGCTTTGGGTATTGTCCCGAATACATGGCCCGAGCGCGTTTTTCAATAAATTGTAGTCCATTATTCTCCTAAACTATCCGGCCGTTTTAATTGACTTGAATGCTGTTTTGTCAATAACGGTTTTTACGGTTTCCTTGGCAATAAACCTTACGGTTTTCAGAACATTCATTCCTGTAATCGCGCTCGATGGAAATGACTCTGTTTTCAGTTCAGAATTGAGTAATTGTTCCATGTCGTCAACATCGGAAAGGGGGATCATTTTTGAATCAAGGTCCCGCTTGTTCCATTGAAAAATGACCTTGACGTCATCCAGGCTCAGGTTATGATAGGCAAGGTTGTGCTTGAGGTTTTCAAAGGACTCCCTGTTAGCCTCCTGTCGCGATGCCAGGGAATCCGCCACAAAAACGATTCCATCCACGCCCTTTAGCACCAGCCTCCGGGTGCTTTCATATTTTACCTGGCCCGGTGTGGTATACAGCTGCAGCTTGAGATCAAAACCGGCTATCTTTCCAAGGTTGATCGGGAAAAAATCAAAAAACAGCGTCCGGTCTCCCTTGGTATCAATGGAGATAAGTTTACTGGTCTGCTCTTTTTGCGATTTCTGAAGCCAGTTGTGAATGTACTCCAGGTTTGTTGTCTTTCCGCTTCTTCCCGGACCATAATACACTATTTTAACCTGAATGGTTTTTTCTTTTAAATTTACAATGGCCATTATTCAGATCCAAGAAGATTTGTAATTTCTTTTTGTATGCTTTCGATTTTCAGTCTTAACAGCCCAAGTGACAGGTAGGGCTTGAACAGGATTATCATCAAGACTTCCTGGGAAATTTTTGCAAAATGGATATTCTCGTTGTTTCCCCTGTGAAACAGCAAAGAAAAATTGTCTTCATTGATCAGGGTGGCAATTTCCTTTGTCGCGGCATAGTTTGCCGCAGAAAGCACCGCAAGGGTATCGCCGTCGAAATTTTCTTCCCCCACCTTGAACAGCAGATTTCCCCCCATGTCCGTGAGCAAAACATAAGTAGCACCGGACTCATCAATGAATTTCTGCAAAACCGATTCTACCTTCAGCGCACTTTCCTCATCAATTATCGTGTTCATACCTAAGTCCTTTACCGCCTATCATGGCTATCCACTAACAGGCTTTCATTTACGTTAATGACCATTTCTGTTATTTATTACCATACTGAAACGCTTTACCAAAAGCAACTATAATATGTCAAGAACAAAAGAATTCAAATATATTCAAAACTTTAAGCGGTTATGACGGTGCGATGATTTTCTTGAGTATATCAAACTTGTCAAACGGGGGCATGATACAGGCGCCTGAAAAAAACTCACGCGCGACATCAAGCATGGTTTTGGCGTGAACAACCCCTTCTTCTAAAGGGTTCCGGGCCTTTTCCATGCGGTTAAGCAGTAGTTCGGGAATCTGAATACCTGCGACCTTTTCGTGCAGGAAGCGGGCATGCCTGCCGGAAACTAGAGGCAAAATTCCCATAATGACCGGGATATCCAGGAAAGCGGCTGCCTGTTGAATGCGCTCTGCGGTAAGCAGGTCATACACCGGCTGAGTGACAACGAAACCGGCACCGGCGGCTTTTTTTTGTTCGAGCCGGGTGATTTCGCTTTCCAGTCCATTTATCTCCGGCCGGAAATCAAGCACACACCCGGTATCCATTCCCGTATCGCTTGATATCCTTATCAGGGCATACACATCCAGATTTTTTTCTCTGATTGCATTACTTGTTTTCGCTTTATCACCGGTCAGCGCAATCACCGTGGTAATATCCAGTGCACGAGCTCCCCATAACTCGCTTTGAATGCCTGCCCGGTTATGATCCCGAACCGCGCAATGCAGGATGGCGGGCTTCAGGGTATGCCGCTGTAACAAATGGCAGAAAGCCATGGCTGACATCCTGGGCCTTGCCAAAGGATTGGTGGCCACACTGAATCCATCAAAAGGCAGGTGTACCAGCAGTTTCAAGATATCCAGCAAAGGACGGGGATCATGTGTTTCAGGGGGTACCACTTCAATGGTTATCCTGAAATTAGCAGGTCCTGAATTTTTGAAGATCATGTCTGTAAATTCCTTAATATTGATCGGTTAAGGCCAGGTCCAGAGTCTCCCTGACGGTTTTGAGCAGCTTTCCCATATCCAGAGGTTTCATGAGCACAGCTTTGATACCACGTCCACGGTCAACCTTGATGCCTAAAGTAAGACCGGTACACAAGATGACCGGAAGACGCGGATTGATTTCAAAAATCAGATCTGCCATCTTTTCTCCGGTCATTTCAGGCATGGTATAATCTGTTATAACCATGTCATAGCTTTTTGGGGCTTTTTTAAAAGCCTTAAGCGCCTTTTTCGGGCTGGTGAAAGTGTCGACCCTGTACCCGAAATCCTGTAGCATTTCACGCCCCACCTCCGTTAAATATGCCTCATCATCCACAAACAGGATTTTTTCTTTTCCGGCAGGTATTTCCACTGGTTTTTCAACCGGCTCGATCTTTTGGTCAATGGCCGGCAGGTAAATATCACATACCGTTCCCTGGTCAACCCGGCTGTCGACCAGTATCACTCCGCCATGATCCTTGACAATACCGTGCACGGTGGCCAGTCCAAGCCCGGTTCCTTCTCCGGCCTTTTTGGTTGTGAAGTACGGGTCGAATATTTTCTTCAGGGTTTCCCGGTTCATTCCGCAACCTGTGTCTGAAACCGATAAATGGACATAATTCCCCAGGTCCAGTTCAAAATAGTGATCCACGTTTTTTGCTGTAATGGCAATATTCTCAAGCATGATTTCAAGCTGCCCCCCGCGGCTTGCCATGGCATGGGAGGCATTGGAGCAAAGGTTCATCAGAACCTGGTGAATCTGTGTCTGATCAGCCATAACAGAATGCAGTGAATCCCTGATACTGGACCGTATGTCAATGGTTGAAGGAATGGAGGCCCGGAGAAGCTTCAGCACCTCCCTGGCAACCAGGCCCAGGTCTGAAGGAATTTTCTGTGCCTTGGTTTCCCTGCTGAACAGCAATATCTGCCTGACAAGGCCGGTTGCCCGCTCTCCGGCTGTCAGAATCTGCTGTGCATATGACTGGACTCTTTCCGGTTCGTCCTTGTGCTTTTTTACCAGATGTGTATAACCGATCACAGCCCCCAGGATATTGTTGAAATCATGGGCCACTCCTCCGGCCAGGCTTCCGATGGCCTCCATTTTCCGGGTATGCTGAAGCCTGTTTTCCAAGGCCCGCTGGCGGGTTACATCCCTTGCCAGTCCCTGAAATCCTGTGGCCTTTCCCTGCTTGTCCTTCATGAGGGAAATCTTGAAACTGAACTCAAGCCGCCTGCCGTCTTTTCTGAGAACATGACAGTAGATCAGCGGGCTGGCATTGCCTGTCCTGTAAACAATATTGAAGGTTTCAAAAAGTGTTTTCCGGCTTTCCTCATCAGTATAGGTCCTGTAGTTCATTTTATACAGTTCTGATTCCGAATAACCCAGAAATTCAGGAAGAGCCCTGTTGAAAAAAACAAACCTGCCTTTCAGGTCAGCTTCAAAATAGACATCTTCGATACTTTCCAGAATGGACCGGTATTTTTCCTCACTTTTTCTCAAGGCATCTTCAATCTGTTTGAGCTCCTCGATTTTCTGAATCAACCGGCCAGTTCTTTCTTTTACAAGACGTTCGAGCTTGACATTAGACTGCTGCAACTGGGCTTCTGCCTGCTGCCGCTTGGTGATGTCCTCTATGGTGGCAATAACCTGGGTCGGCGACTGCCCCGGTTTGACAGGATTGAAAACCACCCTGAAAAATGCGGTTTTGTTGCCGGTCACCGATGTATAGGGTCCTTCAAAAACGGACACCTTTCCCTCCAGCGCCGGCTTGAAGGCGGCCTGCATCTCCGGCGTACTCCTGGTAAGGGTGTTGAATCCTTTCAGTCTTTCCCTTGTGGATCCCATCAGGTCGACGAACTTGTCGTTGAAATCGACAATCGAGCCTGAAGTGTCAAACCGGATAATTCCCAAAGGGGAATTGTCAAATATGATCCGGCGGTCACGTTCCTGTTCCCTGAGGGTTTCCAGTGTCCTGGCAAGCCTGGCTCCGGACAGTTCAAGATCATAATTTTTATCCTCGAACTTACGCATGACGTCGGACAGCTCAATGGATTTTTTAATCAGCTTCAGGTTCTGCTCTTTGATCTGCTGCCCTGACCGGGTCATTTCACTGGAAAAACTGTAAATACGGCGGCTTATAAAAGCCAGCCATCCCAGGCTGCACAGGCCGGCAGCTGACAGGAGCACAAGTTTCAGGCGGATAGAAAACGGCGGGAAAAAAAAGCCCGCATCTGCCAGGATCATCGCGGAAAAAACGAGGAAAACCGTAATCCATCCGCCCCACAGAAGGCACAGGTTCCAGGGAATCTGTTTTTTCAGCTGCCGGCTCATTTAACCTGGCCCAACACCCAGAGAACGACGGTTTCGTTGTGAAACCGGGCTGCCTGAAGTTCTGTTCTGTTTTTATCGATAGGGCCGATCTCGCCATAGGTATAAAAGCCGATAACCGGAACATCCGCCCCGATAATTTCCTTGACGGTTTCAATCTCTTCCGGCGTCCTGCGTCCCAGTACCAGCTTTCTGCCGATACAGCTGAACATCAGGACCAGTCTTGGAACAGCTCCTTTCAAACCATCCCTGGCCTGAAGCGCAGCCTGCCTGGCCCCGTTGATGATTTCCCCTCTCGAAGCCGTTGTCAGGGTGATCTCACTGCCTTCAGGAATAGCACCTGCCAGGGTGATGGTATTGTCTTTTTCATTCACGGCCAGACCGCACCTGAGCTGAAAATATTCGTTGCCGTCGATGGTCGCCTTTGTATCCAGAAGGCCGAAAGGATATTCCAGGCAGATGCCGGGCAGCCTCAGGCTGCGCTCTTCGCCCAGCAGCTCCTTGTAAAGCGCAAGCGCCGGTTGATCCTCGAATTCTTCCACCACGTTTTTTCTTGCCCGGGTGCAGACAATTGTTGCCCCGATGGATTCAAATCCGGATCTCACACCGGTTGACGTTACAAATGACCCATTGCCGGACACAAGCAGCCCTGTAACCATGTCTCCCCTGTAACACCTGCCGTTGAAAAACTGGAATGTTTCCGCGAACCGTCCGTCATCTCCAAGGAATCCGCCGACTATTTCGATACCGCTTCCAAGAACGGACTGTATGCCGTCGAGCAAGGCAACTCCGTCACCGCCCATGCCGTCGGGGAAAAGAATCAGAGAACGGGATTCGGCCGCCTGAAGCGATTGTTCCAGTTTTCCGGCCAGGCGAATGCCGCATGCTTTTTCATCGTCTTTCATCCTGCGGACGCTTGCCACGTGAAAAGCCAGGCAGTCCGATCCCATCAGACAGATAACAACAGACTGATGACCAAGTCCACCTGGTGAAATTTCACCGGCAGTGGTTCCGCCGACCATGGGGATATCACCGGTAACAGAAGCGATTCCCATGAGCAGGTCCTGGTGACGAAACCTGGACGATGCCAGCACAATGGCAATATCCGCTCGGCATTGATCAAAAGGCCGGATGGCTTCTTTCGCAGCTACCGCCCCGGCTTTTACAGAATCCGGTTCATTGCTTGCGCCGATTCCGATAATCAGATCGTCTTTCATATTGTTCCTGACAAGAAAACAGTCTCGAAATTCCTGGCCAGAATTCATTAAAATAGCATGGCCAAAGAACAGTTTGTTTTTCTATTTTGTATTTAGTATAATCGTTTTACTGTCTTGATTCAACAATCATTTTTTATGACCCCTTGACAGGATGACGGTCAAAAGTCTGCTAAGATGCTTGTTTTAAAGAGACATCAACATGAATAATCAATAGAGATATCCATGTCCGGTAAAGCCAAAAAAAATATCGAGGGTGAGGCCATTATCCGGGACCGGTATGCGGATATACTGGAAAAAACGCGCTGGGCAACAGATTTTTCATGGAACGAGATATGCAAAATCTGTGAATACGTCAAGCCCGTCAAAGCACAGACCGGTGCGGTGGTCTTTTATGAAGGGGCGGTTGAAAAAAGCCTTGGAATTATTGTC
>CAYNHL010000002.1:0-85304 GCA_964397015.1 uncultured Desulfobacterales bacterium
AACTGCTCCGGCTTTACCGATTTTTGTGGGCAACTCAATTGTTCAATTTCTAAAAAAAATTAGAACTTGAACTGAGTGGACTGACGCCAGCTCATGTATGCCTGCTGACGGAAATCATCGATCAGATGATGGGTGAAATCGAGTTCACATACTTCAAAGAACTTTTCCCATCCGATTCTTTCAGCCCAGTCACCAAGGCGTTCATATTTATTCGCACCTTTTGCATATGCTTCTACCATATGGGTGATGGCATCTGTCATGGACGGCCATCTGGGCATTTCATTGGGCAAAAAGGCCACTACAACCTTGGAAAACTTGGGATCTGAAATCCGGTTGGAAACCTTGCCGCCGGCCATGAGCACGATGCCGTCACCTTCGGTATCTGCAAGCGGCATTGACGGACACATGGTGTAGCAGTTTCCGCAATACATGCATCTTTCATTTTTAACGCTCACGGATTTCACTTCGTTGCCGTTAGGCAGGGTGACTTTGGCCGGTTTGATGGCCGCTGTCGGGCAGGCTGATACAGCCAGCGGAATTTCACATACCTTGTCCAGGTACTCGTGATCCAGCATGGGCGGTTTTCTGTGATACCCGAGGATCGCGATATCAGAACAGTGGACCGCGCCGCACATGTTCAGGCAGCAGGCCATGGAAACACGAAGCTGGGCCGGAAGCCGCATATCCTGGAAGTCTTTGAACAGAACATCCATGGCAGCTTTTACCGTACCTGAGGCATCGGTTGCAGGGGTATGGCAGTGAATCCATCCCTGGGTATGGATAATATTGGTGATGCCGGCTCCAGTACCGCCGATGGGAAACTTGAATGATCCGCCGGCAAATTTTCTGGATGACAGATCATTTTTCAACGGTTCCAGTTTATCCTTGGAATCCACCATGAATTCCACATTGTTTCGGGTGGTAAACCGCAAATAACCATCACAGTGCTTGTCCGCAATATCACAAACTTCATTGATCAGACCGGTGGACATCAATCGGGCGCCACCCACCCGGACCGTATATACTTCATCTCCTGAATCGGCCACATGCACGAGTACACCGGGCTCAAGGATTTCATGGTGAGACCATTTTCCCTTGTTTTTGGCGATCACAGGAGGATAGAACTCGTTATAGTCTCTCGGGCCGATGTCAGTGATTCTGTTTTCCATCGGTTTTGCTGGATCATAACCAGTAGAAATAAATGCCATTATTATTCTCCCTTCCTATCTCTTATGGTGTTTTCTGTATTCATCGACATCACGTTCCCAGCCACCCGGTACTTCGTCTTCTTTCCAGAAGATATAGGGGTTGGTCCTCGGGTAGGCAACGTGCTGCGGCATCGGGTCGATACCAGTCACTTCCAGAAGTGTCTGGAAACCCTGACGCATGATCAGTTCACCCAGTCTTTCGCGGTTTTTGCCTTCTTCCATCCACCAGTCCCAGATGTTTTCAATCACTTCCGTAATTGCTTCATAATCATTGTCAGGATTGACTTCAATAAACGGAACCAGCAAAGACCCCATCTGGGCACCATCAAGAATCGGTGCTTTTGCACCGCAAAGAATGGAACAACCGGTTTCTTTACCAATTTTCAGGGCTCTTGGCATGACATTGATGCAATGCATGCAACGGGTGCAGTTGGCATTGTCAATGGTAAGTTTCTTGTTTTCAAATTTCATGCATTTGGTGGGACACAGGCCCAAAACTTCTTTTTCAATGTCGAACGGACCCCAGTCCTTGCTGCCTTTGTAGGCACCGGCATTGGCCGGGTAAGCCGGATCGTTTTCAACATATTTGTTAACGGCATCCTGATCGATGCGGATGTCATCTTTCCATGTACCGATAAAGGACATGTCTGAACGTGCAATGGATGCCACACAGCAGTTGGGGCAACCGTCCAGTTTGAACTTGAATTTGTAGGGGAATGCCGGTCTGTGAAGTTCATCCTGGTATTCATTGGTCAGAAAATACACCAAGGCGTTGGTGTCATAGCAGGCATATTCACAACGGGATTCACCCAGGCAGTCGGACGGGGTTCTCAGGTTGGAACCCGAGCCCCCAAGGTCCTGGTTCATGTCATGTGTCAATGTCCAGAAGATTTCTTCCAGCTGGGGTGTTGTGGTCCCGAGAAGGATGATATCACCGGTGGAGCCGTGCATGTTGGTTACGCCGGATCCCCTGAGGTCCCAAAGATCACAGATTTCCCTGAGATACTTTGTTGTATAGTATTTGCCGGCGGGCTGATTCACACGCATGGTGTGGAAGGCCTCGACACCGGGAAAATTTTCAGGCTGATCGCAGTACCGGCCGATAACACCGCCGCCGTATCCGAATACACCGACAATTCCGCCGTGTTTCCAGTGGGTTCTGCCATGCTTGTATGACAGCTCCATGATACCGAGAAGATCATCCACACAGTCCTGGGGGATCTGGAATTCAATATTTGCCTCATTTTTAGCTCTTTTTTCAGCCTGCTCCTTCAGGTCGGAAACAAAGCTAGGCCATGGGCCGGATTCCAGCTGGTCCAGTAAAGGAGTTTCATGCTTAGCCATTTACTTACCTCCGTTAAAAGTTAATTTACAATTCTAATGAAAAGAATCTTGAACTTTTCATTCATAGTTTAAATAAAAAGGCTTTAAATCTAAGGTGGAAATTATGGCTTACCAAATTTAAAGCACTATTTTGCTCAAAATAACATTGCAGATATAGAATGTCTGGCAGGACATGTCAATAAAAAAGGTATTTTTAAAAGGATTTATCTCCCGGGCCATGCGGTGGTGATGTCCTTGAGGCAGGAGTGAAAGAAGAAACAATGATCTTCAAGGTGGGTCCTGATCAGTGAGATCTCGGATGCCTCCTGGTTGCAGGCACAGATTATCTGTTCTGAAATCGTGTAAAGATCTTCAAAAGAAAGTGATGAGAGAATGGTTGGCAGCAGCTGCCTGATGCCCGGGCGCAGCTCAAGTGTCCGGTGTGTGTCAAGGGCTTCGAGTGCGCCTTCGACAGCCTGGCGGATCAGCATGCCGGGCAGCCAGGCACTGCCTTTGGTGCCGTCTGTTCTATCCAGCCGCATCCTTAGGCCGAGATTGACAATAAAATGAACAATGTTTGTCAAACAGGCCTGGTCCCGGCTGAGCTCTCCTGTCTCCATGTCTGCCAGGGACTGGTATCCCCTGACCGTGATCAGCTTTACATCAAATCCTGCCGGCCCTGGACCGGCAATGAAATCACCTGTTGCATGATGCCATGGAAAAATCTGTTCCCCTGTTTCAGGGTTGAAAAAATGGGCAAGGATCCGGCCTGCCTGCCTGAATATGGAGCAGGCATCAGACGGGTCAAGCCTGGCGATGGAGCCTTCGGATAACCAGAGACCAATGGCGTAACCGCCGGGTTCCGGCGTGGCGTGAAATTCATAGTGGTTGTCAAACCATTGTCCCAGGAAAAGGGAAACCGGCCCTTTATGGGTTGAAACAGTGTCAAAGCCGAAAACTTTCGGCAGGAAGCCCTGTTCGTCAATTTTTTCCAGTCGGGACAGTAGTTGGTATTCCTGGCCTGCAAGTGAAAGGCCGGGTTCTGACACCGCACCGTTGACAACAAAACTGGTACGTGTCCCCCGGGCTTTTACCGATGCCCTGACCGGGTGGTAGAACGGGCCGTGTTTTTCAAGGGTCAGGTCCAGTGCTTCCGGTATGACCTGTGAACCGGTGGTCTTGTACAGGGCATGTTTCAAGATCGTTTCGTCTTTCTGCAAAAGGAACATGCAGACGGCGGCCAGGTAACCGGCGACTGTCATGTGCGGGGCGCTGTCGTGGAGAGGCTCCTGGCCGGGATCTCTGGTCAGGCTGCTGCCTGAATCTGTTTCACGGTCAATGGCGATCGGGACGTCATCTATGCCGGCTATGAAAAAACGGACGGGTATCCGGGTGTCCATCAGCGGTGAGGTGCCAGTTCTTCTATAAGCCGGGGGGAAACCTCGTAGCCGAGCCTGACCGCTTCATCACAATGCTTGATGGCGGATGCATAGTCGTTTGTCTCCAGGTAGGCAACGGCCAGGTTGTTGTGGGCCACGGGAAACTCCGGCTGTACCCGTACCGCTTCCAGGTTGGCTTCTATACTTTCTTTGATCAGGCCTTTCATGACATATGCGGTGCCAAGGGTTGTGTAGGCCTGGACGAAATTCTTGTTGTGGATAATGGCTTTTTTCAGGAATTTGATGGCTTTGTCCGCCTTTTCTTCATCTTCTTTGGGATCAGTGCCGTCACACAGCTGGAGCAGTACAAAGGCCATGTTGGCGTATCCTTCTGCAAAGCCGGCCCTTACTTTTGTGGCCCGTTGATTGAACCTGTAACAGCCTTCCAGGTCTTTTCGCTGGAGGCACAGCCCGCCGAGAAGAACATAGGCCTCTGCAAGGGTGGGGCTTTTATCAATGGCGTCGTGGAGCATTTTTTCGGCTTCATCATATTCCTGTTTTCCCATCAGGGCTACCGCGAGGTTGTAAAGGGTCGTGCCGCAGTCCGGGTTTCCCGAAAGGTTCACTCTTAGCTGGTTAATATGCTCATCAACGTTCCTGGGTGTCTGTTTTGTCATGGTCTTGTCCTTGTGTCAGCCTTTATTTTCTTAAAAAAATTATCATCGCAACCCAAAATAATAGTCAGTCATTTGTTTTATGTCAAGATTATTCAAGTCACACTCCAGGGCAACCGCATGCAAAATACTTAAATGCGACAACCCTGAGTCACACTGTTGTTTGAGCAAAGATAAATCTTGAACACATTTGTGACATATGATAGCACAAAGAGAGCCATTTTGGTGGGCGCAAACAATTTTTCAAATCAGGAGTCAGCATTATGAAAGCCGGATGTTACACTGCGTTGATCACTCCGTTCGACGCTGAAGGTGCCGTGGACGGCCAGGGATTGAAAAAGCTGGTGGACTTTCAGATCGATAACGGCATTACCGGTATTATTGCTACCGGCACAACCGGGGAAAGTCCGACACTTCAATGGGAAGAACATAACCGTGTGGTGGCTGAGATTTCCGGGCATACCCGGGAAAAATGTCTCTGTATTGCCGGTGCCGGCAGCAACAATACAAAAGAAGCCCTTGAAGCGGTAGAGCATGCGGTAAAAGAAAAGGTGGACGGGGTGTTGATGGTGGACCCCTATTATAACGGTCCAAGCTCCACCGAGATCAGAAAGGAGTATTACACTCCTGTTGCCGAGGCGTTTCCTGATACCCCGGTCATCCCCTATATTATTCCCGGCCGTACCGGTGCCCAGATGATGCCTCAGGATCTGGCTATCCTGGCCGGCAGGTATTCAAACGTGGCTGCTGTAAAAGAAGCCACCGGAGATATTGAAAACATGAAGCTGACCCGCCGGCTGTGCGGAGAAGACTTTTTAATTTTTTCAGGTGACGACGCTCTGGTTTTCCAGATAATGACTGATCCTGAAATCCGGGCATCCGGTGCCATATCCGTAATGTCCAATATTGTGCCTGGCGCCATGTCCAAAATGGTGGCCGCCCTTATTCAGGGTGATATCGATGCGGCGCTGAAAATTCAAGCCGCAATAAAGCCCCTGCTGGATCTCGTGGTAGTGACAACGACAGAGGAAACTCCCGTCGGCCCGGTAACCTGCAGGGCCCGTAATCCGCTGCCGTTGAAAACTCTGATGCAGCTTCTGGGCATGCCTTCCGGGCCGTGCCGCAGACCTATCGGAAAAATGACCCCGCATGGACTTGATATCATTGTCCGGGCGGCACAGAATGTATTAAAGCTCAATTCAGGCGTGTTTGAGCCCATTGCCCGCTTTTTTGATATCGATATCGAGGACCGGTTGTATAACCCGGTATTTAGGGATCATTTGAGTTATGGTTAGGGCTTGGTCTTGAGTTTGAATTTTTCTCTGCCCTGGTCAAACAGCAGGGACTTGAGCCATTCAAACCCGAACTGCAGCAGTTTGATCTCATCCTGTTCTATCGCTTCCACGGTGCCGGCATCGATATCATAGCGGTCCAGGAAAGATGACTTGAACACGAATTGCCTGAACGCATCGATATCATAACAGGTGGTGAAAAACATTTTTTTTGTTTCAGGGGTCAGCCTCATGCTCTGGGGCACAGATTTTTTCCGGACAATCAGGTTGGCCCATCCCTCATTTACTTCATCCCTGAGGTCTACACCCTGGTCCTGGCGCCATTCGGCCACCGTCCATTCCTTTTTTTCCTCAAAGCCGAAACAGTGGGCTTCTTTGACTGTAAAGAAAAATTCATCTTTTTCACCCAGTTCGTTGGCATAGCTCAATGATCCGACTCCTAAAGGATAGTACCGGCAGGTTGTGGGCCGGTCCTCGTAAATGATGCACCCTTCTTTGTCCTTGACAAACGGACATGAGTTGCGGTCGTCATCCAGCAGTTTCAACGTTACAATCGGCAGGTCCGCTTTTTCAAGAAGCTGCGGAGTGGTATAAATGGCGAGGAATTCACTGGATGTCAGATCCAGCCGCTTTTTCATGGTAATTATATCATAGGGGGTCAGCATCAGGGAGATCCCCCTGCAGCAATTGGTAAAACATTTGACTCCCTTGTGGCACTCAAATTGAAACCGGCTGTTATATCCCAGTTGTTCCGGAGGTATTTCAGATTCAGGGCGTTGGTTCGGTGTTGTATCCATGATGGCTCCATCTTTCTTGAATTATTGCATAAAAAGTAATGTTTATATACAAAATTAATAATAATGTCAATTAATTATGAAAAAAAGAAATAATTGTCTCCCGCCGGCCGGGCACGGGTATGTTCCTGGTTGATCAGGCCTTGAAAAGATGCTGGATGATTGAAACAGCATGAACTTTTTTGAAAGTATTTTTCTTTGACATAATTCAAAATGCCGGTTACAAATGAGGATATTTGGAAAAACGGCACACTGTTGCGCAGATATAAATTTTCCACGGGTGAAACAAGGAGATGCGATGAAAATAAAAAAAGCGGTTTTTCCGGTTGCAGGTCTTGGGACCCGTTTTCTTCCGGCCACTAAGGCAATGGCAAAGGAAATGCTTCCCGTCGTGGACAAGCCCATTATTCAGTATGCAGTTGAAGAGGCTTTTGAAGCGGGTATCGAACAGATAATCTTTGTTACCGGCCGGGGTAAAAAAGCGCTCGAGGATCATTTTGACCGGTCCTTTGAACTCGAGCTGAGTTTAAAGGAAAAGCAGAAACTTGATTTGCTCAAAATGGTGGAAGAACTTGTCCCTACAACCGGAACCATTATTTATACCCGCCAGAATCAGCCTCTCGGGCTGGGCCATGCCATCTGGTGCGCCAGGGATATTGTCGGAGACGAGCCCTTTGCCGTTCTGCTGGCCGATGATCTGATACAGACAAACGGCCGGCCGGTGCTGTCTGATATGGTTGAACGTTTTGACCGGCTCAGGGCGTCAATGGCGGCTGTCATGGAGGTGGAAACCGATCAGACCGACAAATACGGCATCCTGGATGCGGTAAAAACAGAAGAACAGATCTACCGGATCAATGACATGATTGAAAAACCACCTCCTGAGAAAGCGCCTTCCAACCTGGCCATTATCGGCAGGTATATCCTGATGCCCAAAATATTCGAGTTTCTTGGCAGAAAACGCCCGGGAGCAGGAGGTGAAATTCAGCTGACAGACGCCATGAGGCTGCTGTTAAAGGAGCAGCCGGTTTACGGTTATAAATTTGAAGGACTGCGGTTTGACTGCGGTGACAAGGCAGGTTTCCAGATGGCAAACCTGGCCTTTGCCATGGAACGGCCGGATATCCGGGACCGGCTGATCAAATTTATAACGGAAATGAAACAGACGTTTTAAGTTTTTTTGATGTTGCTGTAAATCCTCATGACCTTTTCCACGTACTGGCGGGTTTCGGAAAACGGGGGGATGGACCGGTAGCGGTCCACTGCATTCGGTCCGGCATTGTAGGCTGCAAGCACCAGCGGCAGCTTGTTGTTGTATCTATGGAGAAGCTGCTTGAGGTACAACGTGCCTCCCATGATGTTCTGGGAGGGATCGAAAGGGTCTATCACATTCAGGCTGGTATAGTTCTGGGGCATGATCTGCATGAGTCCCTTGGCCCCTTTGCGGGATACGGCCCCGGGATCGAAGCCTGATTCCACCTGTATCACCGCCTTGACCAGTGAAAAATCAACCCCGTATTTATTACTGGCTTTCTCTATGATGCTGTCATAGGCCGTATGGTGGACAGGCCGGGTTCCATATTCGGATTTTTCTTTGATATAGAGCTTGTAGTTGCTGGAAGTCGGTACATTTGTGAAGTGAACGACCCCGCTGCTGTCAATGTACTTGTAGATATCTGCGCGGCAGGGACCGGTATGGATAAATGCCGGCAAAAAGACCACCAGGGCTGTCCAGAACATTTTTTTCATTTATTTTTCACCTGCTGCACACGTCTTGATACTTTTTCAAAACCAGCTTCAGTGCAAAGACAGGTTTTTCGATATAGGGTTTTATATTGGCTAAAAAGGCTTTTTGCATGTCATCAAACACCCGGTCTTTTTCATGGTCCATGATCATGTTTCTTGTCGCGGTGTACTCATAGGTGACACAATTTCCCAATTTATTGATTATATCATCCGGATCCAGTGAATTCAAACGGTTTCCTTCAAACAGGTCCCTTGTGACCGGAACACTCATGGAGGCTTTGAATTTTACTACAAAGGTGTCGGCGGCAATTTTCCTGGATAGATCTTCGATTATCAGCATGTAACCGCCGGCCAGCATAATTGTCTGTACAATGTTTTCTTTCATTTTATGGTTCCGTTTTTTTGTCTGTCATGTTATGGCCGGCTCCAAACAGATCCATCTGCCTTGCCGCCGGAGCTGTTCTGCGTTTCTTGTATTCAGGCCGGACATATTGTTTCAGCCGGTCCTCCACATCTGACAGAAATGTGGACCTGTTCTGTTTTTGTTCAAGGCCGAATATGCGTCTTTTTTTTGCATAAGTCAAACAAAGAATCCTGCGGGCACGGGTCATGCCGACATAAAACAGGCGGCGTTCTTCATCGATATCATCCGGTTCGTTTCCCGGTCTTGCGTATGGGATCAATCCCTGCTCGCACCCGGTGATGAATACCACCGGAAATTCGAGTCCTTTTGATGCATGAAGGGTCATGAGGCTGACTTTTTCCACACGGGTATCGATCTGGTCCGGGTCCTGGTTCAATGCCAGCCGGTCCAGGAACAAGGGTATGTCATGGGCATGGCGAAAAGGAAAATCGAGGATATCCTGGTAAGCCGCTGCGGATCTGTCATTGGCCTGGATCAGGTCGTGGAGGCCTGATTTGCGTGCCAGGCAGTCAACTGCCCGGGTAAAGGTTTTTTTTCTGATACTCAAGGCAAGTGCTTTTAAGAATTCAATTGAGTCTTTAACCCCTGAAGCACAAGCGAGATGTGCATCGACAATTTTATTATCGATAAAAGTGGCCTTGTCATAAAGTACCCGCATAAGGCTTATCAGTTCGCGGATGCCTTCCTGGGAGAAGATGTCAACCTTGTCGGCTGTCTGGCAGGGAATGCCGTGTTTTTCAAGAGCTGAAAAAAAGGCCTGCCCTTGTTTCCTTGTCCTGTACAGAACTGCGAAATCGGCAAAGGAAAACTGGTTATCCATGGTGGAATCGGTTTTTGAGGCATCCATGGAAAAAAATGAGGTTCCGCCGATATAATGTTCAATCGTTTTCCCGACAAAGGCCGCTTCTGCCTGCTCACTTGCGGTTTCACAGATGACCAGTTTTCTGGATGTGGTGTCATCGGAGAAAATGGCGGTTTTGGCCCGGCCCGGATCTTTTCCGTTAATCATTTGAAAGGAGGCGTCAAGGATGGTCTGGGTGGAGCGGTAATTCTGTTTCAGGGTTATTCGTTCGGCATCCGGATGCTCCCGGGTGAACAGTTTGAAATAGGAAGGATCAGATCCCCTGAATCCGTATATGGACTGGTCCGGGTCTCCGATTACCAGCAGGCGGCTTTTCCTGCTGATGAGTCTTGTCAGCAGGTACTGGCCCTTGTTGATGTCCTGGTATTCATCTACGAATATATATGAAAACCGGTCCTGTATCTCTTCAAGTGTTTTCCTTTCAGTCTCGAGGATATCGAGGGTCATGGAAATCAGGCCTTCAAAATCCACCAGGCAAAATGACGAGCACAGTTCTTCATAGGTTTTGAAGACAAGTTTCACTGAATCGATCCGGTCTACGGGCACCACGTCGGCAAGGTCATCATCCGCGGACAGACGGTTCTGTTTGCAAAGTCCTATCAGGTGGTCCAGGTTTCCGGCCCTGGTCTTGTTGATACGGGCAGCTTCTTTTACCAGCTCTTTTCTGGTTACGTCATCGGCAACGGAAAACGGGGTGCTCCGGTACTGCCGGAGAAAAGCCAGGCAGAATGAATGAAATGTTCCTGTTTCCACTGCACCGGCTGTTTTGGACAGGTGGGGAGTAAGCCGTTGTTTTATTTCATTGGCCGCCTTGTTGGTAAAGGTCAGGGCCAGAATGCGGCTGGGCGGGGTTTTCTTTTCAGATATCAGCCAGGCCATTTTGGCAATCAATGTACGGGTTTTTCCGGTTCCGGGACCGGCGTTGATAATGGTTCTCCGGGCGTCGGAAAAGACAGCCAGTTGCTGCTCCGGGTTCAGGCTGTCTATCAGGTTGCCGCCGGTGACGGAACGGGTGGTTTCTTCACTATCCTGCGGCGGTGAGAGCTGTCGTGATTGCCGTGCCACCCGGCTTTTTTTCTGTTTAGTCCCTTGATCCTCTGCAGGCCGGGCGTTGAACAGCTGCCTGGTATGGCCGGCAGCGGCCTGTCGTTGTTTTTCGGAAAAAAGGACTACCTTGCCGAATTCACCGTCATAGCCCGGATTTATGATCACGTCCCCGGCACGCATTTTACCGATGGCCAAAGCCAGCAGGGGAATGCTGGTTTTTTCGATATCGGCCAGTGGGGTGTCCAGCAAAATTGTCAGCTCCGGCCCGAGCAGGGTAATGGCTTTGTTATAGTAATGTGCCACTTTTTTGGTTTTGGGGCCCTGCATGAAAATCTGGGCCAGGATATCGGTCAAAGGAATGATGTACCGGAATCCATGGCGGTTCTGTGGCTGATATCCGTCAGGCCTTTGGGCAAGTTCCCGGACACGGTACAGAACTCCGAGGGTCAGCGGCCGGCCGCAGACAGGGCATCTGCCGCCATGCTCACGGGTTTTTTCAGGATCGAGACAGATCCCGCATTTGCGGTGGCCGTCGTAATGATACTTGCCTTCTTCAGGATACATGTCCAGCGTACCGCCATAGGCATTCATGTCATGGATGGCCAGTGCCTGGCGAATATGAAAAAAGGATAGCTGCGTCGTGAAAACCGAGGCGTTTCGCCCCAGGTACATGGGAGAATGGGCATCGGAACAGGAGATCAGCCTCCGGTCGTCCAGCTGTGGAACCCGCCAGTTCATGGGAGGATCGGAAGAAAGGCCGGTTTCAACCGCAAAAATATGTGAACTCAAATCGGAAAAGCATTCATCGATGGAATCAAATCCTGATTTGGACCCGAAGAGGGAAAACCAGGGTGTCCAGATATGGGCCGGAACAAACATGCCTTTCTCATTGATTTCAAGCATGATTTCCAGCAGGTCACGGGCGTCCAGGCCAAGAATAGGCCGCCCGTCAGACTTGATATTGCCGATTTTGTCCAGCCTGGTATCAAAAGAGGTCACACTGTCGATGTCAGGGAAAAAAACCAGGTTGTGGTTTTTCCTGACCTTGTCATTTTTTTTGTAGATGCTGCTGATTTCAGTCTGAAGTATAAAACGGACCCTGCCCCGGCAGGATTTTGGAATTTCCCGGTCCAGCCTGGTTGAAACGGTTTTTTTGAGTTTGAACAATCCCGGTTCTGCAGGCACCAGTTTCTGCTTGATTTCATCCAGCCAGGCAGGATGGGTAAAATCACCGGTGCCGACAAGCGAAATCCCCTTGAGCAGGGCGGCCTGGTAGATGTTTTCCAGGTCCAGATTGCGTGCCGTAGCCCTGGAATACTTTGAATGGATGTGCAGATCAGCTGTAATTTTCATGGTATAATTCTCGTCATTACTCAACTTTCGGGCTTTATCTTTACACGATTTTGCATTAATTTAAAAGAAACATCGACTTTAAAATCCATGAGCCAGTCATGGAACAGGTAAAGGATACAATATGAACAAGACCCCATGCCGGATGCTGACAATGATCCAGGACCCCGGGCTGCCTGATATTCTGCGCAGGGCTGTGAGTACACTCGATGATATCGAGATTGTCCGGGTTTCGGCACTGGATGATCTCTTCGATTCCCTTATGGAATCGCTTTTTTTCCTTGTGGTGGTGGAGTCAGATCCATCTGAAAAGCCGCTCGAGAATCTTGTAATGCGGATAGGCGCCACCCGGCGGCTGGACCATACCCCCCTGCTTGTGTTGACAGACAAGGCATCGAAACTTCCTGCAGAATTGCCGGGCAATACAGCATGGGTGGACTGCATGGTTATGCAGAAAAAAACAGTGCAGCTCGAGCTTGCGGCACGGATCAGGCTGTATCATGAACTGTTCAAACAGCGGCAGGCGGTCGCCCGAAGCATTGAAGAACTGGATAACATTTATGCCCGGCTGGCCAGGAACCAGGATGCCATGAATTTCCACAAGGCTGTTTTGTACAAGACCGCTTTTTCAACAGCAACTTTTGCAACAAAACTGGATCATTCCCTGAGGATGCTGAAAAGCAGCCTGCATGGCATGGAAAAGCATGACAACCTGCCCGCCGGCTGCAGGCCTTACCTGTCCGGTATCCGTACTGTCATACGGAGTGTCCGCGGGATAGCCGCCAGTATTCAGGCGGGAAAACGGTCCGGGGCTGTAATGGAGACCATTCAGCAGCAGCCGGAAGAAATGATCAGGGTGCTGGCAGTCCTGTCGTCCAGCGATGATTTCAACATGCTTCGCCATGCTCTGAACCAGGGCATGGCCAGCTGCCTGAAGCATGCTGAAACACTGGAACAGGCCTTTGTATTCGTTACAGATGAGCCATTTGACCTGGTTTTCTCAGGGGACAGCTTTTTTGACGGTACAGGTTTTGATTTTTTGGATTACCTGCGTCAGATAAGGTCAAACATCCCTGTGATTTATGTAACCGGCAAAAGCGAAGGTGATAAAGCGGCCCGTGCTGTCAGCAAAGGGGCGTATGACTTCATGTTCAGGGAAGATATTTCCATTCCGGCCGTATCGGCGCTGGTAAAGGGAACTTTTGAAAAAGCCGCCCTGGAAAGGGAAGTCTCGGCTACCAGGCACCGCATTGAAATGCTTTCGAGTATAGACCATTTAACCCGGCTCAATACTAAAAAATGTTTTGATGAGACCCTGGAGTTGGAAATAGCCAGATCCAGGCGGTATGAACTGCCGTTGTCCATATTGATTGTCGATTTTGATCACTTCAGGAATGTCAATGAAACCTGCGGTTATCCGGACGGGAACACCGCCCTTGCGGTCAGTGCCGGGATTATTGAGAGTACGGTCCGTTCCCATGATGTGGTTTGCCGTTACGGCGGGGAAGAGTTCGGGGTGGTATTGCCCAACACGAGTGAACAGGGGGCTGTTATCCTGGCAGAAAGGATCCGGAGAAAAATTGAAGACCAGGTATTTGCCTGTGACAGCGGTCAGGCCCGCCTGACCGTCAGTATCGGTGCAGCAGTATTCAGCCCGGGCTCAGCAGGCGGACCTGGTACCATGGTGAAGCAGGCCCTGGATGCACTGTCAAAGGCTATGGCTGAAGGCGGCAACAGGGTCGCGTTGCCGGAAACAGGAAAGACAAACCCATGACCGAATTTGGCACAGGTGAAATCCGCCGTATCCATGAGTGGGATCAGCAGCAGTCACAGGATATCGAACTGCTGTTCGATTTTACAAACCATCCGGCTGACAGTCATTTTGAAAATCTGGCCCGGCAGCTTGAACACCTGGCTTCCCGCATGAAGATAACCCGGAGAAAAGATACAAATACGGCTGGCCGCAAGCAGCTTCCGGGCATAGTGATAAATGACCGTATCCGGTATTCGGCGCTGCCGTATGCCAAGGCATTGCCGTCCTTTCTGGCCGCCCTTTCCGGCAGGCAGGCAGAGCCTGATGACAAAATCAGGCAGATGGTGGAAAAGATTGAGATTCCCCTCGAGTTGAAACTTTATGTCGCACCGGCCTGTCCGCACTGCCCGGCAATGGTTGATACCCTGCTGTCCATGACAGCCGACTGTCCGCAGATATCCCTGCATATCGTGGACGGAACCCTTTTTGAAGAAAGTGCCGCTAACGACAGGGTGATGTCAGTGCCCTGCCTGATCCGGGACGATGGTTTCCAATGGACAGGTACTGCCGATGCTATTGATATCTGCAGCATGATAGTGGACAGGGATTTGTCCGGGCTGTCCACCCATGCGCTGAAAACTGTCCTTGAACAGGGAAAGGCAGGCTGGATAGCGGAACAGATGATGGCAAAGAATAAAATTTTTCAAGGTTTTTTTGGATTGCTCGTACACGAGACCTGGTCGGTGCGGCTCGGGGCAATAGTGGTCGTGGAAACACTTGCCGAACAGCATCCGGTCCTTGCTGAAAAACTTTGTCCTTTCCTGCTGGCCCAGTTTTCACAAAGTGATGTTACGGTTCAAGGAGATATTCTGTATGCCCTGGGCGAGGCCGGGAACAGGGCAGTTCGTGACCATATCCTGGAGATCATGGAGACCGTTGATAACGAGGCGGTCCGCCAGGCGGCGCAGGAGGCCGTCGAGACCATCGATTCCAGGTGTTGAAGCCCGAAAGAAAGTTGAGTAATTGATAAAAATAAAATTCAGGAGGTTGGCATCATGAAACATATCCATTACAAAGATATCGCTCCGGTTACCATCGAGCACCAAGAGGCTGTGAATGTATCGGGTCGCCTGCTAATAGGAGGAAAAGACGGGGCGCAGAATTTTGTCATGAGGTGCTTTGAGGTAGGTCCCGGGGGACACACACCAAGGCATATCCATGAATGGGAGCACGAAGTGTTCGTCCACCAGGGCAGGGGAAAGGTTCTGCTCGAAGATGCCTGGCATGATCTGTCACCGGGCTCGGTGGTGTTTGTTCCCGGCAATGTTGAGCACCAGTTCCAGAATAAGTCGGATGCTCCCCTGACATTTATATGCCTTATTCCTTCAGGACCGCCGGAGCTGTGATGAAGATCAGGACCTGCGTATCAAAACAGGGCCGTTTTATTACAGGTGTCCATTCTCCCGGGTTCAAGGTGGCCAACATGCGTGAGAACGACAGCCTGTCTGTTTTGGGAAAAGATTTCGAGGGCAGGGAGATCCAGAATTCAGCCAATTTTCCTCGAGGAGATGTCCATGCCCCAAACGCGGACCGGATTTATGAAATTCACAACCCGCTGGGTTTCAGGGGCGCCACTTTCATAAACAGTGCATGGGCCGGACCCGCGGCCGAAAATCCCCAGTCGATAAGCCTGCCTGCTCCTGAAAGCCATTCGTTTCTCGATGCCCTGACCCGCTGGCTGGGAGGGGAACATCCGGACGGCAAACCGGTTGAAACCCTGCTGGAACAACTACCCGTCCCCATGCAGGTGGCCCTGGCAGGCTCCTCACAGGATCCCGGGGAACTGACATACCTGTCCCGCATGTGTTGCGAGCTTTTATTCGAGTCCGATTCATCCGGACCTTCGGGCATGGTTATGAGGCCTGATAAAGACGGAGCTTTTAAACCCGTTATCCGGAATCATGATATTTTTGAAGCACTGGTGAACAATCCGGCCCTGCCCGAGGCCTATAAACAGGCAATGGTTCTCAGGCCCGGCATCCAGGGGACCAGTGAAATTGTCGGGGAGTATGCCTGCAGTAAAGGCCGCAGTCATGTGTTTGAATATCTGCGGCAAAACAGTTATATTCCCTGGGGACACTATGCCGCCAACATGGCTGACGACGCTGTGCGCTACAGTATCAGGGATCTTTTGCCCAAAGACATGACCGGGATGCGGCACCTTTATTACCAGCGGACTTTTATCCGCCTGGCCGGGCAGCTTGGGATAGATGTCCAGGCATCGAGAAGGGCACTGACTCCTGGTGAACTGGAAGCCTGCCGACTTGAAATACTTGAAAAACTGGCCTCCGTTGAGCCCGGTGCACTGGAGTTCAACGGGGTGTTGTGGGGATGGAATTTCGGGTTTCAACTGGCCCATACCGGATACCGCCTTCACGCGTCCCACCAGCAGGTCCACCAGCAGAACGCCATGATTCCTGCACAGGTGGAGAGCTTGTCCGGTCATGAAACCATGCCGGCCTTTGCCTGCGGTGACATGGTGGATGAATTCGTCCGGCAGTACCGCCGGGAAACCGGCAGGCCCTTTTTTGAAAATTACATTGCCGCGGTCAGGAACAATACCCGGACCGACGGTGACCTGGAAAAACCATCCAGCCTGGTGATACACGAGGATGATCATACCATGCTGTTTGTGCCCAAGGCCCAGGTTTCACAATGGGAGCTCCAGCTCATGCCGAAAACATCCTGCGGAAATATTCTCGAGGCCGATCCGGCAATGAGACAATCACTGGATAACTCAATTCTCAAGGCACTGCAGGCTTTAGAATCCCTTGGAGCCAGGATGGTGACAAGCATCGAGTTTTCCAGGCGGTTTGATAATCGAAACCGGGATCAGTATCTTTTGTATTCGTTTATTCCGCGTCTTCCCCAGGCGCCGCCAACATTCAGCGAAGCCCAGTTCAGGTGGATCAGCGGCTGTTATCCGGAAGACGTTGCTCTTGCATGCAGGCTGGCATTGAAAGGAATACCGGATGATACGTCATGAATTTGTATACAGCTGGGACGGAAAAACCCATGACAATGAAAAACCCGTTGCCTGGTGGCCCGGATCTTACCGGGTGCGCATAGTTGACCTGGATCACGGCAAAAAAAACGTTACATTCATAAAACCCCTGGCGGTTATAATGAAAAACAATGGCAAAGGTACATCCATAAGGCACTGCATTCACAATTTCGCCCTGAAAATATCTAAAAAGTACGGATTTGATCTTGAAAAAGCCCTTTGGGTAGAAATGGATGACGATATCCGGGTGGCAAGGGTTGCCGGCAGGCAGGAATTGCAGGATGGGCCTCTTTACCGCATGACATGGCGAAAGGCACTGCCCAACGAGCGTGAAATGCTGGCCCCTTTTTTGTTCGATAAGTGAAAAAAAGCGCCTGCTTTTGCTTCAGGCGCTTTCCCTGTCTTTTTTTATCAGACGATTCCCTGGTCTATCATGGCGTCGGCCACTTTTACAAAACCTGCTATATTGGCACCATTTACGTAATTGCCCGGGGTGCCGTACTCTTCTGCAGCATCCTTGCAGATCGAGTGAATATTTTTCATTATTGTCTTAAGCTTGTCTTCCACTTCATTGCGAGACCACTTGATCCGCATGCTGTTCTGGCTCATCTCGAGGCCGGACACGGCTACGCCGCCGGCATTGGCAGCTTTACCCGGGGCATAGAGCAGCTTGCTGTCAATGAATATATCGACACCCTCAGGAGTGGTCGGCATGTTGGCCCCTTCACTGACCACAGATACCCCGTTTTTAACCATGTTCATTGCATCGATATCATTTATTTCGTTCTGGGTGGCGCTGGGAAAGGCGCAGTCGGCCTTGTGATTCCACAGGGGATTGTGATCTATGACGGCGCCAAATGGTGTGTATACAGCATCAGGATAAGTTTCGACATATTCCTTTATCCGGGCTCGTCTGACATTTTTCAGGTACATGACATGAGCCAGTTTTGCATCGTCAATTCCGGCCTCGTCATAAATATATCCTGAAGAATCGGACAGGGTCACCACCCGGCCCCCCAGATGGTTGATTTTCTGGGTGGTGAACTGGGCCACATTGCCGGAGCCGGAGACCAGGCATGTTTTGTTTTCAAGGGTTTCATTTTTTGTGGCAAGCATTTCCTGGGCAAAGAAAACCGCCCCGTATCCCGTTGCTTCGGGCCGGATAAGGCTGCCGCCCCAGTTCAGGCTTTTGCCGGTCAGCACGCCTGAAAATTCATTGCTCAGTTTTTTGTATATGCCGAACAGGTATCCTATTTCCCGGCTGCCCACGCCGATGTCACCGGCAGGTACATCCGTATTGGACCCTATGTGCCGGAAAAGCTCGGACATGAAACTCTGGCAGAAACGCATGACTTCATTGTCGGATTTGCCCTTGGGATCAAAATCAGAACCGCCTTTACCACCGCCCATGGGCAGCGTGGTCAAAGCATTTTTAAAAACCTGTTCAAATGCCAGGAATTTCAGGATGGAAAGGTTGACGGACGGATGGAAGCGCAGTCCACCTTTGTACGGACCGATGGCGGAATTCATCTGTATCCTGAACCCCCGGTTGACCTGGACAATTCCCTGGTCATTGACCCATGGCACCCTGAACTGCAGGATTCGTTCAGGTTCGACCATCCTCTCCATGATTCCGGCATGCCGATACTCAGGATTCTTGTCCAGCACAGGTTTTATCGATTCTGCCACTTCACTGACAGCCTGGTGGAATTCCTTTTCAAAAGGATCTTTCGCCGTTACAATGTCCATAATTGTACTCATGCTCTTTCTCCTGAAAATTTTGTTAAAAGACAGGTAAGTCATACCCCCGACCAGCCCTGCCGTCAACTGCAAATATTTTTATTGAGTATGTTAAGGTCGTGGTCGTCACAGTGACACGCCGCCGAATTGATTTTTACATGCGATAACCCTGGAGGGTTTTTATTCCATGCTTGACAAAACAGGGCAATGACTGTAAAAAAAATCTTTGTCCGGATCCTGAAACAAGTGATGAGGCATGATCGAATCTCTTTTATCCCGAACAATGGTCGTTAAATCTCCCCCGTCAATGGCCCTGATTATGGCCAAAGGGTTTTTGCTGTCCATGGTCAGATCCGGTGACCCGGCAATGCCCCCCGCCATTGAAAAGGTGAGGGTGGTGAGAAAAGGGGTGCGCCTGGATAGAGGAAAAGTGTCGATGTTCAACGCTGTCTGTCAATACCCGCGCAACCTGACAATCGTTCCTGCAGCCTATATCCAGACTTTGTTCATAGGTCTGCTCGGCCGGTATATTACGTCGACAGCCTTTCCTTTAAATCCCATGGGGCTGATTCATACTTTTCAGAATATAAGTCTTTTGGAGCCTGTATCAATTAAAGATTCACTGGACCTGTACTGCAGTCTTCAGAAACTGCGGCCGGTTGAAAAGGGTTTTGAACTGGATTTCAAGCTGGCGGCCCATCGTGATGGGCGGCCGGTATGGCAGGGTCTGTCCACTTTTCTGGTCAGGACGGTTTTCGTGCAGTCAAAAAAAAAGGGTGGGCCAGACAAGGAGTCCCGGCTGCCGGTCCGGGCCCTGTTTAATGCCGAAAAAAATACCGGGCGCCTTTATGCCAGGGCTTCAGGAGATTACAATCCTCACCATCTGAGTGTTGTGCCGGCCAGGATCCTGGGATTCAAAGCCAGTATTGCTCATGGTATGTGGAGCCTGGCAAGGTCCCTTGCCGAAGTTACAAAAGTCATGCCGGTTTACTGCCCGGTTAGCATCGATGCCCGGTTCAAGCTTCCGGTCTATCTGCCTGCCTGTCTGGCACTCGGGTATGGCCCCTGGAACAGTCAACAGACTGAGTCAGGGGGGCTTGTGTTTGAACTCAGGGACGCCCGCAGCGGGCATCCCCATATTGCAGGATCGATTCTCTGCCCGGGACTGGGGTGAAACAGTGCTGGGATCTGTGCTGTCTTTGGCTTCAGCCTTTTTCTGGGCCATGGCCGTTATCCTTTATAAAAAAAGCCGGGATGTTTTTTCGCCGGTATCTTTAAATATTTATAAAAGTATTGTGGCTTTTGTCATGCTCCTGGTGACCATGCTGGTGATGGGAATTCCGGTTTTTCCACAGGAACCTCTCAATCACTGGCTGTTGCTGACATTGTCAGGTCTGCTTGGAATAACACTGGCCGACCTGCTTTTCTTCATGGCCATGGGAAGGCTTGGAGCCGGCCTTCTGGCGATTTCGGAATGCCTGTATCTTCCCATGGTCATCATGCTCTCCTTTTTTCTGCTTGGAGAGCAGTTGAGTGCCGGGGGGATTGCCGGGGGGATCTTGATCCTGTGCGCCATTGCCATAGGTTCCCTGTATGGTACGGGAAGCAGCCTGGTCCAGCCTGTCGATTCAAAACAGATTGCATGGGGCATGGTTCTGGGCTGCCTGTCCATGGTGTTCCTTGCTCTCGGCATTGTCATGGTCAAGGAGGTTCTGGAAACCACAAACGTATTGTGGGCCACCCTGGTGCGGGTAACTGCCGGAGTTGTATCCCTGGCAGTGGTGATCCTGCTCCACCCGGGGCGTAAAAGATACCTGGATGAATTGAAATTTTCAAAATCCTGGCTGACGGCACTTCCGGCATCTGTGGCAGGCAATTACCTGGCCCTGATATGCTGGATGGGAGGCATGAAATACACCACGGCATCCAGGGCGGCCATTTTGAACCAGATGTCCACCATTTTCATTTTTATTCTTGCAGCGTTTTTTTTAAAAGAGAGAATCACCATCAGCAAAACCGTTGCCATCTTTCTTGCTGTCAGCGGGGCCTGGCTGACTCTTATGAATTAACCATACAAGCAGTTGCCTGTCATGCTCACAAACCGGTGCCGATAGACAGGTTGTTCGGTATAATGAATTCACGGGCAGTAAAATCACAGGCGGTGCTTTTTTTTCAGTCCCCTGAACTGGTCATAGGTCAGGCCAAGTATCCGGGCCGCTTTTTTCTGGTTGTGTCTGCATGTTTCAAGGGCATTTGACAGGCGGGTTTTTTCCAGGGTCAATACGGCTTCTTTGATCGGCATATGGTTCAATCTTTCCATGACGTCGACCGGTGCGCCATTTGTGCCGGATGGATTAAGGTATTTTGACAAAGGTGAATCAAAAGGATTGAAATGGATGTTTGAGATAACCGGTGTCGCGGATCTGTAAACTGCCCGTTCAATGACATTTTTAAGTTCCCTGATATTGCCTGGCCAGGCATAGGTTTCAAGGGCCAGGGCAGCTTTTTCGCTGAATCGGGGGATTTGGGGCCGGCCGAGTTCGTAGGCCATGCGCTGGGCAAAATGGTCGGCTATCAGGAGAATATCCCCTTCTCTCTCCCGCAGTGGCGGGACAAAAATCACTTCAAAGGACAGCCGGTCTAAAAGATCCTGTTTGAACTGTCCTGCAGCGGCCATTGCCGGCAGGTTGGCATTGGTGGCAGCAACGATGCGGACATCCACGGAAACAGGCTGCGGGCTGCCCACCCGCTCAAAGCGGTTGTATTCAACCACCCTTAAAATTTTTTCCTGGACCTCCATGGGAATGGTGCCTATTTCATCGAGGAACAGGGTGCCTTCGGATGCGATTTCAAAACGGCCCGGCTGCCGGGCTGCGGCACCTGTAAATGCCCCTTTTTCATACCCGAACAATTCCGACCCGATAAGGCCGGGGGTCAATGAAGAGCAGTTCAGTGTGACCAGGTTTTTCTGCCAGCGGCCGGACAGGTAGTGGATGCGGGCGGCGGCCAGTTCCTTGCCTGTGCCGCGTTCCCCAATGATGAGAACCGGGCGGTTGATGGGGGCGACCTGGGAGATCTGGTCCTGGAACGCTAAAAAGGAATCTGACTGGCCAATTGCTTCGGGCAGGTTAGACGGTGTGCGCATTATGTCAGAGGACATTTGTTTCTCCTGGTGCGGGCAGATAATTGGTTAAAATAACTGTTAATTGGTATTTTTTACCATATAGATTCTGAAGGGTCAATATAAAATCTGTTGATATCATTGGCATTTTTCACGCCCTGCACTTCTGGCACAGTATATGCTCAAGCCCTGTGGTGTACCAGAAAAAATGATTAAAGGAATAAAAAGCAATATCAACATAAATTCAAGGAGAAAACAGATGGGAATTTTTACAAGATTCAGGGACATTATCACATCCAATATCAATGCAATGCTGGACAGGGCGGAAGACCCGGAAAAACTGATAAAACTGATGATCCGGGAAATGGAAGATACCCTGGTCGAGCTCAAGGCCTCCTGTGCCAACACCATTGCCAGCCAGAAAAAAGTGGGGCGGATAATCAATGACATCAAAGACAAGGAGGACTTCTGGGAGTCCAAGGCCCAGCTGGCGGTTGACCGGGGAAGAGATGATCTTGCCCGCCAGGCGCTCAAGGAAAAAAAGGGGTATTCAAGGCGCCTGGAAACCCTGGAGACGGAGGTGGCTGAGCTTGACGCCATTGTCGAGCAGTACCGGGATGATATACAGGCCCTTGAAGACAAACTGAAGACAGCCAGGGAAAAACAGCGCATGCTGGTTCAGCGGCATATCCGGGCCAGCCGGAAAAAAAAGGTCCACGAAGAGATCAGGCGGGCTGACAGCGCGGAAATCATACAGAAATTTGATGAAATGGAAAATCATATAGAGCAGATGGAAGCTGAAGCCGATTTGGTCAATTACGGAAAAAAAGGCTCCCTGGAAGAGGCGTTCGATGATCTGGTCATGGATGATGAAATTGAAGCCGAACTGTCTGAGCTTAAATCGACCAAAGTTTTGGAAAATGATGAAAAAATTTCATAGTCAACCGCTTGGAGCGAACTGCTATAAGGAGAATTTTGTTTTATGGTAACCCTGATGATAATTATCGTGAGCATTGGCGGCGCCATTCTTCTGTTTTTGACTGTTGGACTTTTGATTATCGGGATCATCAGGACGGCTAAAACCGGGGGAATATTAAAAAAGGAAAAACTGGCCAATGCAGAGGAAGCCCGGATGATCCAGGACATTTACCATGGTTTGTCCAGAATGGAGGAACGGGTGGAGGCTCTTGAAACCATATTGATGGACCACAGTAAAAAAGGAGCTGACCATGCATCCGAAATCTAAAAGGCGCGGTCGTCGTCATGGCCGTTTTTCAAGGGGTTTTTCACATGTTACCACCGGGTTCAACCGTGTGGTCGGTGGAAACGGCCTGTACCGGTCCAGAAAAGGCATTTTTCTGGGAGTTTGCCGGGGTGTGGCCGAATATTTCAACTTCAGCGTGTTCTGGACACGAATTATAACCCTGGTTATATTTTTTCTCACCGGATTCTGGCCGGTGGTTATAGGGTATATTCTTGCTGGGCTTGTCATGAAGCCAGCACCGGTATCTCCCCTTCATACAGAAAGGGACAAGGAATTCTATGATACATATACCAGCTCCAGAGATTTTGCCGTACAGCGGGTCAAGCGAAAATATGACAATATCAACCGCAGGATACAGCGCATGGAGCATACTGTGACCTCCAGGGAATTTGACTGGGACTGATCCTGTGGATTAACGTCCTGTGATCTCAGCTGCCGGTGAACTGTGGATTTTTTTAATTCTTGATTCAGATCAAGGATTTCTGTTATGGTTTTGCCTATGATCGTTACATAATCTTGGGAGAGGG
Organism: uncultured Desulfobacterales bacterium; assembly: GCA_964397015.1. Taxonomy (GTDB): domain Bacteria; phylum Desulfobacterota; class Desulfobacteria; order Desulfobacterales; family Desulfobacteraceae; genus MADRE2. The sequence goes on from CAYNHL010000002.1 coordinate 23,569, forward strand.
CAATGATCATTCCGGTTCAGGGCACAAACCAGATTTCAAAAGATGTACAGGCGCATGCCACCGATGTGAATTTCAACACCTGCCTTCACTGTAAGAGCTGCGCCAATGCCTGCCCTTTCCTGGCGGCCATGGATTTTCACCCCAATGTGGTGCTGCGCATGATTCAGATGGGAATGGAAAATCAGGTACTGGAAAGCGGTACCATCTGGGTGTGCGTGGGCTGCAATACCTGTTGTGACAACTGTCCCATGGCCATTGATATCCCGGCGGTAATGGATGCTCTAAGGCAGCTTGCAATGGAAAAAGAGGCGGTCATCAAAGAGCCGGATGTATTGAATTTCCATGAGCAGGTCATGAATTCCATTCAAAGATACGGCCGCGCCCACAAACTTGAGATCATGATGCGGTACAAGCTGAAAAAGAAGGATTTTTTCCAGGATATCGGGCTGGGGCTGACCATGCTCAAGAAACGTAAGCTGGATCTGATGCCGTCAAAAATAAAGGATACCCGGGCCATTGAAATCATATTCAGAAGATAACGCCAATCAGTATTCTTATTTTCCCGGATGTTCACTGGCCGCCACCGGGCATGAAAACAACCTTTCCATTCATAGATTCTGTGACAGGATCGGAATTGATTTGATGGAACTGCCCGACTGGAACTGCTGTGGCTCATCTTCCGCTCACAGCGTCAATGCAAGGGCTGCCCGACTGCTGCCGCAGCGGAACCTGTCACTGGTCCCCAAAGGCCTTTCTTTGCTGGTAGCCTGCCCGAGTTGCTATCTCAGATTACGTCAGAGCCATGTTCAGATTTTGAACGATCCTTTTATGCAGGACGAATACGAATCTCTCTGGAACCGGGCATTTGATCCTGACCTGGAGATCATTCATTTTTTCGACCTGTTTTCCAGGATCCGCCTGGCCGATTTTATTCCCAAAGGCAGCCTGGGACTCAATAAACTGAAATTTGCCCCTTATTACGGGTGCATGCTGGCCAGGCCGCCTTTATTGAGACGGGAGAAAACCCATCGCGGTCTTCTGGAAAAAACACTGCAGTCCATTGGAGCCACTCCTGTTTTCTGGCCCCATTATTCAAAATGCTGCGGAACCTACCTGTCCGTGGCCAAACCGGCTGCCGCCACAGCGGTGGTGAACCAGATCATGACCAGCGCCATCGATTCCGGCGCAGAATGCCTTGTAACAGCCTGTGCCATGTGCCATCTCAACCTGGAAATCCGTTGTACACTTGATAAACAGATCCCCACCCTCCATTTTTCAGAGCTCTTGTCCCTTGCCCTTGGCGTGGATGATCATGAAAAATGGTTTAAAAAACATCTCGTGGACCCCACCGGACTGCTGGAATCCCGCAAGGTGATATGACTTTCAGTTTAAAGTGTCTTTGGCTCGCCAGGCTGTTTGATGTGGAGATCCCGCTGGGGAAACGGAATGACGATGCCGTTGGCTTTGAAGATGTTGTCAATTTCGAACCTCAGGTTACTCTCGGCCAGGATGAAGTCATTGATGGTGGTCCAGAACCGTACCCGGAAATCAAGCGAACTGTCCCCAAAGTCGATGAAATGTACGGCCGGAGCCACAGGGTGCCGGTACACCTCCTTTACATTGTCCGCAGCCTGGAGCAGCAGCTCTTTGACCTGTGCCGTGTCCGATCCGTAGGCCACGCCGATATTCACATCTCTTCTGATAAAAGGGTCTTTATGGCTCCAGTTTGTCACCTTGGCGCTGATAAATTCAGAATTCGGTAAAATAAGGCTGGAATTGTCATAGGTCTGGACCAGTGTGGCGCGGACATTGATTTTTTTGACTTCTCCCCATGCGCCGCCGATTTCAACCACGTCGCCCACCTGTATGGGGCGTTCAAACAACAGGATCAATCCACTGATGAAATTGTTGAAAATGTTCTGGAGTCCGAATCCAAGCCCTATGCCCAGTGCCCCTAAAGCAACGGTCAGGCCCGTGGTGTTCAAGCCGAAGACACTCAGGCTGATCAGGATGCCGACTGACCAGATCAGGTAGTTCAAGATGGTGATTACTGAATCCCTGGCTCCCAGGGACAGGCCGCTTTTGTCAAGCACGCGGCCTGCCATGATTTTTTGCCACACCTGGGTGAACAGGTATGTCAGCAAAAGGATCAAAACGGAATTAAAAAATCCGGAAAAGCTCAGTTCCAGTTTTCCCATCATGAATTTTTTGTTCAACACCTGCCAGGTCTGTGAGAAAAAGTCGTTCCCGGCTCCCCATGACAGGGCGATACCGGCAATAGCGACTGCCATGATGAAAAGATACAGTCCGTTGTAAAAAAACCAGTATAGTGGATACGGGACACCTTTGTAGGTCCGGGATACAGGGTCCAATTTGCCCTTGACCCCGAGGTTCAGGTCTATAAGGGAATAAACGAGCAGTGCACCTACACATGCGGCAACGATTGTTCCTCCCCACGAGACCAGCCACCGGGAGGCAAAATCATTGTAACCGGCCAGATCGGCCAGTAATCCGGTCAATGCCACCAGTTTTGATCCGCCGTTTGCCAGCTTGAATTTTATTCCCTGACTGCCGGCCCTGATTTTTTTAAACCGGTACCAGAAGAAAAATATACCTGCGGTCAAAACAATCTCTGAGAGAATGCGAATCGGTGTCAAAAGGAAATGTTCCGGAGAAACAAACCGGTATATGGCCAGGTAGACCAGGGCGTAAAACCGGATCGCCCAGACAGCCGTGTTTGTCCACCGTTCAAAAAAGGTCCGTTCGGCAGAAGTGTTCTCCTGTCCCATCAACCGGAGGATATGGCCGGCTATTTTGGTGCACAGGGAAACCGTGATAAAGGTTTGTAAAAAAAGGAGAAAATCCGGGAACACACTATAAATCCGGGTGTTAAGCAGAAGAGTGCATGCCGCCAGCAGGTAAAGCCATAATCCGGATGCTTTGATCACTTTCAGCGGATAACCGGCTTTTTTTTGCAATACTTTCTGCAAGGCGGGTTTTTGCCAGAGCCAGGCCATTGCCCGGTATATCAGCAGGCCTGAAATAAGGATGACAATAAGAATGACAGCGGCATTTGCATCCATGTGCCGGCGTGCCAGATCCCATTTTTCAGCCAGGTTCTCTTTTGGCAACAGGTCGGCACCAACTGCACTGGAAAGCATTCCCGGCAGCATGATCATAACCCCGATAGAGCAGAAAAACAGGAGCTTATGTATGATAGATCCTTGCATGTTTTCTATGATTGGCGTTTTTTTAACCGGGCCGCGCCCAGTTTCATGGGAACGATTATGCACAGCACACTGATAACCGGTACCAGCGTAAAACAGAATATGTTCCACACCCATTCACTTGTGGACAGGGCCCTGTTTTTTATACCGGACATGAAAATGGAATATACCGGCCCGGCCTCCAGCATGATAACACCACCCACCAGGATGGCACAGCAGATCATGTATACCATGCCGCCGAAACCTGTCACGCTCTTTAAAGGGTTTTCAAGGTTGAAGTCGGCGTATATACTTCCAATACCTATGGCCAGGGCGATGATGGCCGGTACCAGGATGGCGGTGGTGACAATGGAAAGCCCCATCATGAAGGGGGTAACGTTTAAAAGGATGTTGGTCCAGACGATAAGCACCTGGGTCAGGATAAAAAGGGGAACCAGGTAAACAAAAAATTTGATCCACAAGACCCTGGAAAGCGATACAGGTGATGACTGAATGATCCAGAAGGCATCGGACTCCAGGCTGACAGCCGGATAGGCAAACCGCCCGGCTATCGCTGTAAGTACAAACAGGGCCAGTCCCATGTTCAGAAAACTCAATAGGTTCTGAAGATAAAATTCGCCTATGGGAGATCTTTCCAGGGGCAGCAAAGTAAAATTATACACGTAGATTATGATCAGGGCACCCACCAGGAAAATCTGGCTCCACTGGGTCTGGTCCCTGAAAAAAAACCGGATTTCCTTTATTGCAAGAGCCCGGATGATGGATGGTTTTTGTCTGAGAATCTGTTTGTCGGGCTTTGGCTTTACCTTGTGTTCGGTTTTGCCCAGACTCTTGGATAGTCCTTTTTTATAAAGCAGGTCGGCCACTGCCAGCATAAGCATAATGCCTGCAATGGAAAAGCTCCATGACAGGCCCAGGTTCAAAAGCGCCCCGGACCAGTTGTTTTCAAGCAGTTCCCTGATGCAGTCAAATACCCAGGTGCCGGGGAAAAAGGGGGACGAAGGGGTTTTCAGGGAAGAAATATACAAAAGAACCGTGTTGAATGCTTCCGGGTCCACGAACTGCTCGGGCTTGATCATGCGGGCAAAGATATACAACAGGCTGAACAGCACAATTCCGAGAATGACAAAGATACTTTTGAGACGTCCGGCCGGGATGGCCATGACCAGGATGATGACCAGTGAGGCGCCGGCTGCCGTAGCGGTGACCGCCAGGGATATGATAGCAGTTCCCATGATGAAAAACGCTGCGGCCCCGCCGTCAAAAACCATGAGATAAGACAGGAGGATGGGAATGATATACAAAAAGACCATCCAGGAACTGTCGATAAAACTGAGCAGCCACCGGGACAAAAGTACCTGCCACGTGGCCACCGGCATGGCATGAATACAGATCAGGTCCTTTGATAGAAAAAATCTGGATACACTGGTAATGACCGCACTGATGAAGAACAGGGAAAAAGCGACGGCAATTATCATGGACAGCAGCTTGAACGACAGCAGATAACCGATTTCCTCAATGGTTGAAAAATAAACCAGGACCTTGTGGGAGATCATGAAAAGACCTGCCCAGAAGAGAATTCCGATGATGGCCATGATAATGAACTTCCAGGGACGACGGGTGCCCGACCGGTTGATTAACCGGTTTTTCAGGCCGGTAATGCCTGGTGTCAACAGGGTGACGGCATCATTCATTGGCGGCTCCGGGTTCGGTCAGGTGCAGAAAAAGGTCTTCGAGGCGCTGGTGGCTGACACTGGATTCTTTTTGAAGATCTGACATGCTGCCCCGGGCCAGGATCTTCCCCTTGTGTATAATGGCCACCATATCGCATATGCTTTCGGCGATTTCAAGGGTATGGGTGGACATGAAAATAGTTTTCCCCCTTGCGGCCAGCTCCTGAAACAGCTTTTTAACGAGCCGGATGGCTGCCGGATCCAGTCCGACCATGGGCTCATCCACGACAATGATCTGAGGATCGTGAATCAGGGCCGATGCCATGACTATCCGCTGTTTCATCCCGTGGGAATAGGATTCAATCAGATTGTCCGCATAGTCCCGCATCGTGAACAGTGACAGGTAGCGGTCCCGTGCCGCAATGAAGTCGGCAGGCGGCACCTTGTAGATATCGGCACAGAATTTCAGGAATTCATTGCCGGTCATTTTTTCATACAGATATGGCCTGTCCGGAATGAACCCGATTTTCTGCTTGGCCTTTTCCGGTTGTTTTTCAAGATTGATGCCGGCTATTTCAACAGTGCCTGAATCAGGCAGCAGTATGCCGGAAAGAATCCGGATAGTGGTGGTTTTCCCGGCACCGTTGGGTCCTATGAATCCAAACAGGCAGCCCTCGGGGATGCTCAGGTTCAGGTTGTCCAGGGCTTTGAGCTTATGGTAGGTCTTTGTGATATTCTTCAATAGAATCATATTATTCCATGTCTACAATCTTGATGGTGATGTTGCCGATGACACCTGCAAGTTCTATTCCGGTACCCTTTTTTGATTCGGCGAGCCTGATATGGGTTACATCGGCGGGAAACTGGTTGAAAACCGCGTCCGCCGTTACCCATTCGCCGGCGTAAAATGCGTTCCATGCATGGTACATGAAAAGATTGTTTTGATAATACAAGCCTGTCTCAATCCGTGTGGGAATACCGGCAGCTCTCCCGAGTGCGGCCAGTAAAACAGCATGTTCGTTACAGTCCCCCTGCCTGGTGTTCAATGTGGATAGGGCATCCGGCACAGAAGGCAAGGGCCGTTTTTCAATGTTTTCATAAACCCAGGTCAAAAGGGCCATGATTTTTTCTACAGGCGATGTCTTGTCATGGGTTATGGACCGGGCCAAATCGATGATATCGTCATTGTCCGACTGGACAAAGGGGCCTGGCGACAGGTATGGGGCCATGTCGGGGCCCGGTTTTTCAAAAGGACCACTGGGAATGGATTCCTTCTTTACAGTCAGGCGCTTGCCTTTAACGGATTGCCTCCGGGTGTCGAGTATGTAATCTGAAAGATCGATACCGCCTATTTCGATCACGAGCTGTACCAGGGATTCTTTGTCTGTTATGGGAGTCTTTGTCGATACGCCGGCCAGCCGGGTCAGGTCCTGTTCAGGATGCGATGTGATGCCCGACAGCGCCTTCTGCCGTTCCATTGCCCTGATTGTCATGCCCAGCATGCCTGCCTCCTTGAGCACCCGGCCCCGGGTATCCATCCATAGAGTCTGGGTCATTCCAGCCACTGAAAGTTCCACCATAATGGCCTGAACGGTTTCATTTGAAATATCGACGGGTTCAATGCCCTTGACCTGGACGGTGGCCGGCATGAATTCCATGCTGAGCGGTTCAAAAAGTGCATACTCCATCTTTGGATCAATGGACGGGTATCGCGTTGCCACATCCAGCAGGATTCCAGAGGCCAGAAAGGGGGGTGATTCGACATCGATGGAAATTTTTCTGGGAATATCTTCGGCCCCTGAAGTGTGAATCGTGAACAAATTTTCTTCAAGCCGGCCCCGGGCCTTGAAGGTAAAAAGGCTGGAATGGATTGCAAGAGAAAATGATTCAAGGCTGAAATCGTTTTTAAGCCGGGCACTGGTTTCCATTTTGATGTCCTGGACCATGCCCATGGTATTGAAACGGAAAAAGGCGCTGTCCTCTGAAGCGTAGCCGGTTTGAGTCGCCTGCAGGCTGGATACGGCATACCCGGCTTTTTCATCGTTGATGAAAATTCCTTTCCATGTTTCATGGTCAAGCACGGTTGCCTGTTCGGTGTCCGGCTGAGCCGTGGTGGAGGGGCCCAAGCCGGCCGGCTGGTAAAACCTTGCCCGGAAGATGACCAGGAACACCGCCATTGCAGCGGCAAACACTATAATAAACCATTTTTGCCTGAATAAAGCCATATGATCTTTTACGAAAACACCCCGGGGTTAATATAAAATGTCCAGAATGCAGGGGATCTTCAGTTCGTTGTCTTCAGGATAAGACAAAAACGGTTGTGCTGTCAAGAAGATACCGTTGTGACAAATTTACTGGCCGTGCCGGTGCGGTATATATCGGTTTTCATAAAGTTGATAAACGCTTTTTCCGTCAGCGTTAAAACCTTGTCCTGAAGGAGGACCAAAGAAATTTTGTTGATAATGTCTTTTTTCCCGGTCCTGATGGGAATGATCCGGCCCTGCTTCAATTCCCTGCTCACTATGTGGGAAGCTACGACGCCGAGCCCTAGATGGCTTTTCATGCCGGATATGACGGCCTGGTGGTTGTCCACTGTCAAGACACGGTTCAATATCATGGAATGCTTGTTGAAGTGGTGTTTGAACCAGTTTATAAGGGGCAGCGAGCTTTTCTGGTAGGAAATGAATTCCTTTGTGGAAAGATTTTTAAAAGAATGATCCTTGTTGATCTTCCGTTCATAATAGTCACTGGAGCAGGCCAAAATGATCTCTTCGTCGATCAGTGGCTCGATGCTGTAGATGCCGAAATCCCTGGAGATCTGCTCCCTGGTTAAAAAGGCATCCACCAGGCCGAAATCAAGCTCGCCTTTGGCAATCATGGGGAAGATGCGGGCCGGGTCCCCTAACGTCATGGTAAATATCACTTCGGGATAAAGATCCCTGAAACCGGCAAAAAGACCCGGAAAATAGAATTTACCAAATTCAATGGGGGCCCCGATTCTCAGGACACCGGAAGGAATTTTTTTGCGGCTGATAATGCTTTCAGTTCCATAGTCCAGCTGTTTTACAAAAGGCTGAATTATATCGAACAGTTCCTGCCCGGCCAGGGTGGGAACCAGTTTTTTGTGCAAACGGATGAACAACAGAGTGTTAAGTTCTTCTTCAAGCCTTGTAAGTCTCTGGCTGACGGCTGAAGGTGAAATGTTCAGTTCCCTGGCCGCGCCTGCCACGCTGGTCTGGAGAAACACAAAGTAAAAGACTTTGAGGCGGTTAAAATCAGGAAGCATTAGAAAATCTTAATCTAAGATTAAATTGTTTTAATTTTACTTAATATCATTAATGATTTATATTGTACAGCATAAAAGATCTGATTGCCGGTACAGGCAATCCTTGAAAAGGAGAAAACACGATGAAAGCCATTATAGACCAGCTCACAAAAGTACTCGTATACATGGTAACCCCTGAAGATTCAACCAGGATGGGAAACAGTGTCCTGAGCTTCGGCCTGTCGTCAAGGCTGGTAAGTCTCGGGTCATTTAAAGCCCTGTTCTGGGTTTTCAATTCCATGGTGATTTTGTATTTGATAACCTTGCTATAAAAATACCTCAAACAGCGGCCCTAAAAAGGGCTGGTTATCAAACTCCCCGGCAGGCAGGTCATGTATATGGCCTGCCTGCTTCATTTTCAGGCCTGGGTAATGCACTGCCCGGCGTTTTTTGTCACGATGATTTCAAAATCAGTCCAGGGACCGGTTCTCTTCCACTGCATGGCAGGCGACAAAGGTACCGTTATCCAGCCTGGTCATGAGGGGCACTTCAGCGGTACACCGCTTGTCGGCGTATACGCAACGGTTGTGGAAAACACACCCGGTCGGCAGGTTTACCGGCGTGGGCACTTCGCCCTTGAGCCTGATATGCTTGGCTTTTTTTTCGCCAATCCTGGGAATGGCACTCAGCAGTGCCCGGGTATAGGGGTGCCGCGGGGCTTCAAAAAGATTTTCAGCGCTGGCCACTTCACAAAGAGTACCCAGGTACATGACTGCAACGCGGGTACTGATATGGCGGACCACGGACAAATCGTGGGTGATGAAAAGATATGTCAGGTCACGCTTTTCAGCGGCTTCCATCAGCAGGTTCAGGATCTGGGCCTGGATGGACACATCCAGGGCGGATACCGGTTCGTCTGCCACAATGAATTCCGGGTTGAGGATCAGCCCGCGGGCAATGCTTATCCGCTGGCGCTGACCGCCTGAGAATTCATGAGGATGCCGCCGGATCCATGCAGGATCCACGCCGACCTGGAGCATCACTTCAGCTATCATGTCCATTATCTGGGATGAGGGCAACCTGGGATTATGGAACCGCAGCGGTTCTTCCAGGGTCTGCTGCACTGTTTTCCTTGGGTTGAGAGAGGCATACGGGTCCTGGAAAATCATCTGCATTTTTTTCCTGAACGGCAGCATTTGACCATGGTCCAGATTGTCTATACGTTTACCGTCATAGTATATTTCACCCGAGTTTGGTGCATAGAGTCCTATTACCACCCTGGCAAGCGTTGACTTACCGCATCCGCTTTCCCCTACAACACTAAGGGTTTCACCTTTCTGGACGGCAAGAGATACATTGTTGACAGCCTTGACGGTAGTTCTTTCACGCGTGAAACGGCCATTTTTGAATTTGATCTGATCGAGAAGTCCGCCTGAAATGTCAAAGTGCTTTACAATATTGTTGATGGATACGAGTGTATGATCTGTCTTCATGGGTTGCTCAAACATCCTTATCTTATTTCATGTGGCAAGCGGCAAGTGAACCGTTGATATCACGTAACAGCGGTGTTTCTCTGGTACAGATATCCTGCTTGAGTTCACATCTCGGGTTAAATGGGCATCCCGGGGGAATATCGGTCAGTGTCGGCATCATTCCCGGAATCTGGCTGAGTTTTTCACCGGGAGGTATGATACCGGGGATGGAGGTAATCAACCCCTGGGTGTAGGGGTGAACCGGATGCTGGATTATCTGGTCGGTCAATCCGTACTCTATGATTCTACCGGCATACATGACCGCGATTTTCTCGGTCACCTGGGAGACAACGGCCAGATCATGGGTGATCAGAATCAATCCCATCTGTTCAGTGGTGCAAAGTTCCTGCAGCAGATCCATGATTTCCGCCTGTATGGTGACATCCAGTGCGGTTGTTGGTTCATCGGCTATTATGATGGCCGGGTCTGCCAGAAGTGAGATGGCGATGATGATTCGCTGCCGCATACCGCCTGACAATTCGTGCGGGTATTGTCGAAGGCGCTTTTCAGGTGAAGGAATCTGGACCTTCTTCAGCTTTTCCAGGGCAATACGTTCCGCCTCTTTTCGGGAGATGCTCCTGTGTGCCTTGAGGGTCTCAACCATCTGGGTGCCGATGGTGAATACCGGGTTCAGAGTCATCATCGGATCCTGGAAAATCATGCTGATGCGGTTTCCCCTGATCCGGCGCATCTTTGAAAAGGAGTACGAGCTGATTTCGTTGCCCTCGAACAGGATACGGCCTTTTGATATATAACCGGGCTTGCTGATCAGGTTGATAATGGCGAATCCTGTCACGGATTTGCCGGCACCGCTTTCCCCCACTATTCCCAGTTTTTCCCCTTTGTCCAGGGTGAAGCTGACACCGTCGATGGCGGTGATATCACCAAATCTCAATGCAAATTTAACTTCAAGGTCTTGGACTTCTAAAAGATGAGACATCTTGCTTGTTTATCCTTTATACAGTTTTGGGTTCAGCACATCCCTGAGCCAGTCACCTAAAAGATTGACCACCAGAACAAACAGTACCAGTACAAGTCCGGGGAAGATAGTGATCCACCATGAGCCGGAAAATATGTACTCGAATCCTGACCGGATCAAGGATCCCAAAGAGGGTTTGGTAATGGGCATGCCCAGTCCGAGAAATGAAAGGGCGGCTTCGCTCATGACAGCATTGGCTACCTGCAGCGTGGAGATGACCATTATGGATGTCAGGGCGTTGGGCAGCACGTGACGTACCATGATCACCGGCCGGGAAAGACCTATTACCCTGGCGGCCTCGACATATTCCTTGTTTTTTTCTCCCATGACAGCGGCCCGGATGGTCCTGGCATACATGGGCCACTCCGCCAGGCCGATAATGACGATCAGCAGTGGTACTGCCAGCTGTTCATATTTTCCTAAGCCGAATACTATCTGGAAAATAGCTCCTATAAAAATGGCCACCATCAGGTAGGGAAAGGAAAACTGGATATCTGCAATCCGCATGAGGAATGAATCCATCCGCCCTCCCAGGTAACCGGCGGTAAGGCCCATTAAAATACCAATGGTTGCCTGCAGGGTCACGGCACCCATGCCAATGATAATGGAGGTACGAAGTCCATAGAGCATGGTGGACAGCATGTCCCGTCCCATGTTATCCGTTCCCAGCAGGAAGTCCTCGGTCCCGCCTTCAATGAACGTGGGCGGGATTTCTGAATTCATGATATCGATATTGTGAGGGTCGTACGGATCCATTGGGGCAAGCAGGGGGGCGAACAGGGCCATCATCAGGAAGATCACCAGTACGATGAAACTGGCAATAGCCACCTTGTCCCGCTTGAAACTGTACAGAAAATATGAGTTCTTGAACTTTTTAAGCTTTTCTTTCATTTTGTTCCTGTTATTCTGACGGTGGGGTTGATCAGCCCGTAAAGGATGTCTACAACTGTATTGACAATAACAAACACACATGCCACTACCACCAGGTAGGCTATCAGCAGGGAGATATCCGCACGCTGGACCGCTTCCAGGAACATGAATCCCATGCCCTGCCATTGAAACACGGTTTCCGTGAGAATGGTAAAGGCGAACATGATTCCGATCTGGACACCGAACACGGTGATAACGGGCAGCAACGTGTTCTTGAACGCATGGACCAGCCAGATTCTCATGGGGGACAACCCCTTGGCCCAGGCATACTTGATGTACTCGGTCTCCAGTACCTCCATCATTTCCGACCGGATCAGCCGGATATACAGCGGCATCATGATGGAGGACAGGGAAATACAGGGCAATATGAGGTGTTTAAGGCCGTCAACGGTCAAAAATCCTGTCTGCCAGTACTCGCTTCCGAACAAAGCCACTGTTTCACCGCGGCCGTAAGACGGCAGCACCCCCAGTATGATCGCGAACAGGTAAATCAGGAGGATGGCCGTTAAAAATACCGGCATGGATACCCCCAGGGTGGAAAAACTCATGATGAACCTCGACAGCAGGCTGTGAGGTTTCAGGGCCGAATAGACCCCCAGGGGTAAAGAGACCACGATGATGATCAGGGCTGTTCCAAACACCAGTTCAATGGTGGCAGGAGCGTGTTTGAGTATGACTTCAAGGGCGGGCCGGCTGTACATGAACGACATGCCCAGGTCTCCCTTTAAGGCATTTTTTACAAACCGGACATACTGGACAAAAAAAGGATCGTTCAATCCCATTTCATCAGCCATTTTGGCCCTCTGGGCCGGTGTTACGCGCTCTCCTACCAGGTCACGGATGGGATCACCGATCTGGGATTTGATGGAAAATCCAACCATTCCTATAATAAGCATCACCAGGATGGCCTGGGCAATTCTTCTCAATATAAATGCAACCATAATTTTTTCTTGTATAAAGACATTGAAGAACCTGCCGGAAGCCGGAAAATCCGGATTCCGGCAGGATGGTCAGTACCATTTTCGTGTCATTGCATCAATAACTCACTATTCAATGACCAGGTCACCGAAATAGGGGAAGTTCATTGCATTGATGATCGGACGGACACGGACGTTTTTCTTTGCACCATAGGAATGGTTCTGCCAGTGATAGGGAACAAAGGCGGCGTCGTCGTAGAGAATCTGCTCGACTTCCTGGAGCATGCTGGCCCTCTTGTCAAGGTCTGTTTCAGACTGGGCTGCCAGGACAAGCTCGTCCACTTTCGGGTTGCAGTACATGCCTGAGTTGAACTGGCCGTAGCCGGTCTCGGCATCAGGGCACATCGTCAGGAATTCAGAGAAATTGCCGGAATCTTCGGTATCTGAATGCCATCCGATCATCATCATGTCGGCAGCCTTTGCATCGAATTCATCCCAGTACTGTGCCTTGGGCAAGGTTTTCAGGTTGACCTTGATGTTGATTTTTCCCAGCATCTGGGCGGTGGCTTCTGCAATCTTGGCATCATTGACATAACGGTTGTTGGGAGCCATCATGGAAATCTCGAAGCCGTCTTCATAACCGGCTTCCTTCATGAGTGCCTTGGCTTTTTCAAGATCATAACGGGGTTTGAGGTTTTCCTTGTACCCGACATATCCCCTGGGACCCTGCTGGCCAGCAACTGTGGCGGTGCCTTTCATGATCTGCTGAACGATGCCTGTATTGTTGACTGCATGTACGATAGCCTGGCGGACTCTGACATCCTTGAAGGCGGGAACCCTTTCCTGGTTCATCTGGAAAGTGATGATCCGGCCGCCGGAAATTGTTTCAAGCTTGACCTTGTCGTCAGAGTTGATGCGTTTGAAATCCTGGGGCGGTACCGGAGAGATGAAATCCACGTCACCTGACAGCAGGGCGGCCACGCGGGTGGCGTTTTCCTTGATCGGGGTCAGGGTCAGCTCGGTAACGTTGCCCGGGCAGTTTGCATCCCAGTAATCGGGATTGCGTTTTAAAACGAGTTTTACGCCGTGATCACGTTCAGCAACGGTGAATGCGCCTGTACCGGAGGCATTGTGCTCGGCAAAGGAATCTCCGACCTTGATTACGTCATCTTTTTTCTGGCCGGGTCTTTTGGGATCGTCACCTGAATAGAATTCAGAATCCAGGGGGAAAATATAGGTGGCCATGTTGATCAGCAGAGCATAGGGTTTTTTGGTTTTGATGTCCACTGTGTAGTCATCCACAACGGTACATCCTTCAAATGGTGCAAAAAGGCCCTTGAAGTCAGCGCTTTTGTAAAAGCGGTCAAATGTGAATTTGACATCTTTTGCTGTAAACGGATTGCCGCTGTGGAATTTGACGCCCTTGCGCAGGTGGAAGCGCATGGTCAGATCATCGATTCTTTCCCAGCTGGTGGCCAGGCGGGGTTCGAATTCCATGTCCTGGGTCCAGCGTACAAGCGGATCAAATACCCAGTGGGACAGCTGCAGCATGCCGCCGGACAGCTGAACCTGGGGATCGAGCGACACGGGGTCGGCATCGAGTCCGACTTTGAATGTCTTTGCGCCGGCAGAAGCCGCAAAAGACAGTACCATGAAAAGACTTAGTGCAATCAGTGCTAATTTTTTCATCCTACCCTCCAAAAAAAACCAAAAATTAAATAAAGTTGAACTAATACAAAAAAACAAACGCCACTATCATTTTGTAGCATGTAACAAAAATATAACAATCTGTCAGGACCTACCAGAAAAAAATAAAATGGTCAAGATATATCAGGGGTATCAACGGGCAGGCGTATGTAAAAATTCCCCGGAAACGGGATATGAAAATGGGTTCATATTTTTCATATGGAATTTCAGGGATTAGTGAAAATAATTATTGACTATTTTAAAATTTAATGTAATGAATGGTTATTCATTTTTGTACTTTTTATTTTCAAGGGTGTTTAACACCATCGCAGTTTTTTTGATGATTGTTACAATCTCTTGTTTTTATAATATTTATCTTTTTTTACTGTATGATTTATTCAAATATCACAGGGATGCAGCAAGCCTTGTACAGGCGGATGTTTTATATGAGTGTTAATTCATTTGTCTAAATACAGACCGGGTGACATTATTGCATTGCCGACATACAACAACACAGCGACACCAGGAGGAAAAAAATGGGACAGCTTATTTCTGATCGCAGGGATATCGATTTTGTCGTTCATGAACAGTTGAACGCACAGCAGCTGGCGGATCTGAATGACAATTTTGCGGATTTCAATAAAAAAACCATCGATCTTGTCATTTCAGAAGCAAGGAATTTTGCCTTGAAGGAACTACTTCCGGCAAACAAGGAAGGGGATGAACAAGGATGCCTTTTGGAGAATGGAGTGGTCAGGACACCGGATTCCTTTAAAAGGCTGTTTGAAATTTTCAATGAAGGAGAGTGGCTGGCAGTGACCGAGGACCCCGAATGGGGCGGTCAGGGGATGCCCAGGACAATAACTTCGGCTGTGGCTGAGTACTTCAATGGAGCCAATTTTCCGTTCATGATGTATCCGGGCCTTACCCAGGGGGCGGGTCATTTGGTGGAAAAATTCGGTACCCGTGAGCAAAAGGAAATTTACCTGAAGAATATGTATACCGGGAAATGGACCGGAACCATGCTGCTTACCGAACCCGGAGCAGGGTCGGATGTCGGCGCGCTGACCACAAAAGCGGTCAGAAACGATGACGGCACCTTTTCCATTACTGGTGAAAAAATCTTTATTTCCGGCGGCGACCATGACCTGGCCGAAAATATCATACATCCGGTCCTTGCAAGAATTGAAGGGGCTCCGGAAGGATCCAAGGGGATTTCCCTTTTCCTGGTTCCCAAGTACCGGGTCAATCCGGACGGTTCACCGGGCGAGTTCAATGACGTGATCTGCACCGGTCTTGAACATAAACTCGGAATTCATGGAAACAGCACCTGTTCATTGTCCCTGGGGTCCAGGGGTAATTGTATCGGAACCCTGCTGGGTGAGGAAAACAAGGGCATGAAGGCCATGTTCCTGATGATGAACGAGGCAAGGCGACTGGTTGGATTCCAGGGATTTGCCTGTGCCAGTGCCGCCTACATGTATGCCTTGAATTATGCCAGGGATAGGGTCCAGGGAAAAAATCTGCTGGAAGTGATGAACCCGGACGCAGAATCGGTCGCCATCATAAGGCATCCGGATGTCCGGCGCCAGTTGATGATGATGAAGGTGCTGGTTGAAGGAATGCGGAGCCTGCTGTATTTTGTGCAGTATTGCGCGGACATGGCGGCCAACGCCGAAAAAGAGGAGGAAAGGGAGAAGTACCAGGGGTTTGTAGAGGTGCTGACCCCCATTGCAAAGGGGTATGTGACAGACCGGGCTTTTGAGGTCTGTTCCCAGGGGATGCAGGTGTACGGCGGATATGGATACATCGAGGAATATCCCATGGCCCAGCTGCTCAGGGACTGCAGGATCACCCTGATCTATGAAGGTACCAACGGGATCCAGGCCATGGACCTTCTGGGCAGAAAACTGGGTCTTAACAAGGGCAAGCCCATTATGGACCTGTTTGGAGAAATTCAAAAAACCATTGCAGAAGGCAAGGATCATCCCATGCTGGAATCCATGGCCGGGAGGGTGGAAGAGGCTGCCAACAAGCTTGCCGAAGTCGCGATTCACATGGGAACCACCGCCATGTCGGACAAGGTGCTCAACGCTTTTGCCAATGCTCATCCGTTCCAGGATGCAACCGGTGATGTTATCATGGCCTGGATGCACCTGTGGCGTGCCACTATTGCCGTTGGGAAAATTGAAAAGGCAAAGAAGAAAGACAAGGCTTTTTACGAAGGCATGATAAAATCTCTCCAGTTCTACGTGGAAACCCAGCTGCCCGTCACCATGGGTAGATTTGCCGCCCTGATGAACACCAGTGGTGTGGCCAACGAGATAGATGACGCTTCTTTCCCTTCCTGATTTTGATACATGACAGCATTTTTTCCGGCCGGCATCTTTTTTTTAGGTGCCGGCCGGTTTATTTTTGACGTGAATGGTGATATGTACCTTCTTTGACCATAATAACCATGCACAATGAGGATATGATGCCCCGTTTTTTTGCCGATGCACTGCCGTTGTTGATCGGATCGCTGCCCATGGATGACCATGATGCTGCCACCCGGCTGGTTTTTGAGCATACTCCGCAGATCCCCTTGTGGGTTCAGCTGCCCGGGTATCCGCAGGAAGGCATGATTGAACAGTTTATGGACGGACTTCCCGGTCTTGTCAAAACCCCGGAAAAAAGTTATCTGGATACCGCGGGACCTGATTTTGAAAACCAGGTGCTGGCTTTTTACGAGGACTATCTTGCCGTCACCGAATCCGGAAAGGAGCTTGCCGGGTCCAGGTTCGAGCTGCCCGATGATAAACGCAGGGGTTTTGACGCTTTTCTTCGACAGCTCGAAAGGTGCAAGCCGATGCCTCATGCCGTCAAAGGCCAGGTCACGGGTCCGGTGACATTCGGCACCCGGATGACAGACCAGACCGATACCGCTGTTTTTTACAACGACTCCCTGCGTGACATGGCCATCAAAAAACTGGCCATGAACGCAAGATGGCAGGCGCGGACATTTTCCAGTAAAGGCGCTGTCCCCATTATTTTTATTGATGAACCGGTCCTTGCCGGCCTGGGTACATCCGCCTATATAACGATTTCATCACAGGCGGTGACCCAGAGTATCGAAGAGGTGGCTGATGCTGTTCATCAGGAACAAGGTCTGGCCGGGGTGCATGTCTGCGCCAATACAGAGTGGAACCTGTTGCTTGAATCCAATATCGACATAATCAGTTTTGATGCCTGTCACTATTTTGACCGGTTTATCCTGTACCCTGACCAAATTCTTGCTTTTCTGGAAAAAGGAGGCATCCTGGCCTGGGGGATAGTACCGACAATGTCGGCCGGGGAGATCCGGGATGCAACGGTTGATTCGCTGCTGGAGGAATTCAATGTCCAGCTACAGCAGGTATCCGCCCTGGGTATCAGCCGGGAGACCATACTGCGTCAGTCTTTCATTACGCCGAGCTGCGGGACCGGCCCGTTGTCCTTTGAACTGGCCAAAAGGGTACTCTCATTGACCAGGGATCTTTCCATGGTGATCAGGGAAGACGCATGATAATCGGTAATATTTTCCCTGCTAAGGGTTTACAATGGTTTCGCTGGCAAAATCCGTTCCGGCTTTATCGAGATTTTTGAAGTACAAAGGGTATTTTTCAAGAGATGCCTTGATTATAAGATCATAGGGAAGATCGCTGAAATTTCCGTGATCCTTCACGTATTCCATGTGCCTGTCACCCCTTGTATTGTAAGCGTGAAAAATAGAGTCACAGGTGCCGTCAAACTCCAGCGGCATGACCCCTGCCTTGCTGCAGAGGTTTTTGTCAAAAGCCGGGGTGGCCTTGACCCACTTCTGGTCCAGGTATAATTCCGTAAATCCATGGTAAATAAACAGGTCTGTTTCCATAAGCGCACGCAGCCGTTTTGAATTCAGGTGATTTTTGACATCGGCGAATCCGAGCCGGGCCGGAATGCCCTGGTGTCGAGCGACAGCTGCCAGCAGGACAGCCTTGGCCACGCAATAGCCGTGTTTTTTATTTAAAATGGCGCTGGCCTTCATTGACTTCCGGGACGCTTCAAGGCTGTAAGGGTCGTACCGGATACCGTCCCTGACAGCATAGTAAAGGCTTATCGCCTTTTTTACGGGATCGGTTTCATTGCGGCATGCCTGTTTTGCAAAATTTGAAACAGCGGGTGAGTCAAAGTCCATGAAATAAGTGGGCACAAGGTACAAGCCGGTATCCAGTTGACGGGGCATGAAGATATTTCCTTTCTGAAAGCCGGCACAGCCGGCACAGCCTTATTGAAACAGTAGTGTTTCAAAATATGAGACAGACCGATACGGGTCATGGGTACAGTTAAACCTGATTCTACGGGCTTTGTCAAATTTTTTATGACAGGTGGCATGTTTTATGCTCATGTATTTTATAAAAAATGCATATGACCTGATTCACAAAGAAATTAAAGAGGATTTTCATGCCACAGGGCCGGAAAAACAAACAAAAAGCGGGACAGATTCTGCAGATATCCGACAGGCAGGCCGCACTTGAGCAATTGCAGCAGATTCCGGACAATCAATTGATTGCCCCGCTGATGGGATTTTTCTACAGCACGGATGACCTGATCCGGTTTCGCAGCATTGAAGCTATGGGGCATCTTGCGGTTCGCATGGAACAAAAAAAGCGTGAAAAAACCCGTGATCTTTTAAGGCGGCTGATGTGGAACCTGAATGATGAATCAGGCGGCATCGGGTGGGGTTCGGCGGAGGCCATGGGTGAGATATTGTGCCGCTGTCCCGTGCTGGCAGCAGAATTCGGTTCCATTCTACTGGCATACCTGGATCCCCGCGGAAACTACATAGACAACGAAAGCCTGCAGCAGGGCATATTGTGGGGAATCGGGACATTTATGGCAACTGCCGGGAAAACAGCGGCGGACTCAATTGATAACATTGCCGCCTTCCTGGAATATAGTGACCCTGTAAAACGGGCATACGCGGTTCGGGCACTGTGCCGCTGTCAAGGATACAACCGGGAATTTCCGGGGCATATTTACAGGGACGATCACCCGGTCTGGATTTTCAAAAACTGGGAAATGATTCGTACCACAATTTCCGGGCTGGCGGCCTGCCTGTCCGAAGGAATGGAAAAAAACCAATGTTAAAGAAAAAATGTGATAACAACATCGCACGCACCATCGAGCTGGCCGAAAGGATGATACAGCTGGCAGCCGAAGGGGATGCCCATCGTGAGGACCCAGGATGCGGCATTCTTTACGGTATTCTCCTGGATTCAGGATTCCGTCTTTTAAAACTGGCTGAAAAGGAAAAACAGGCCCATATGGACAAGGGCTGGTGGCAGCAGTCAGGACCGGTTCAAGATCCTGTTGCTAAAAAAGGTCCTTTATGAAACAACCAGTGATTGATATGTCATCCTGTGTGCTGTGCGGCATCTGCACGGAGCTTGCGCCGAATGTGTTTTACTTCAACGATCTTGGCTTCATTGAAGTGCTGCCTTTGCCCGATTATTCTGATCCCGCCGTCCACGATGCCATGATAAACTGCCCTAAAGACTGCATCCTGTTTGAATGACCTTTTTTATCCTTCCCCGTTTTTCCATATTTTTCTTTGAATAATCATTGCATCTGATACACAAATGTGCCATGTAACACCTGTATGCGCAGGGCAATATCCTGTGGTGACGTATAATAGGGATAACTCGACTTTCGGGCTTCATGACCCCATTTACTCCGAAAGTTGAGGGGGATAATATATGGAACAATTCAACCATCGGCTGCTTGGCAGCGATGATCTTGTAACGGTAATCGACAACCTGAAGATAGGTGTCATTGCACATACCATGGAAAGAACCATTACGCTTTTCAACAGGGAGGCCGAACGGATTACCGGCTTTTCCAGAAAAGAGGTGCTTGGCCGGGATTGCCACGTGGTTTTTCAGGCTCCTTTTTGCGGGGGCAAATGCTCCTTTTGTAACGGGAATCCCGATTTTTCGGCCGGGTTCAAGGAATACCCGATCAATTTCATTTCACGGGACGGCACCACCCGGCAGATGGAGATGACTGTGACGCCGATGAAGGATTCTTTGAAAAATGTCGTTGGAGTCCTGGCAGCTTTCAGGGACCTGACCCAGACCCTGGATTTGTCCTTTAAAGCGGAAACCCTTTCCAGTTTTACCGGGATTATCGGCAAAGAAAAGGTTATGCAGGAAATATTCAAGCAGATACGGGACGTGGCGGTTTATCATTACCCGGTTCATATTTTCGGGGCCACGGGGACAGGAAAGGAACGGGTGGCCAATGCCATCCACACGATAAGTTCCTACGGCCATGGTGCTTTTGTGCCTGTCAACTGCGGTGCCATACCGGAAGGTATTGTCGAAAGCGAGTTGTTTGGTCATGTAAAAGGTGCTTTTTCAGGGGCAATCAGGGAACGCAAAGGTCGTTTTGAGCTGGCCCACAAGGGAACACTTTTTTTGGACGAGGTGGCGGAACTGCCATTGAAAACTCAAGTCAAACTGCTGCGGTTTCTCCAGGAAGGTGTGTTCGAGAAAGTGGGGGGAGAAAAGCCCGTATCCGTGGAAACCCGTATTATCAGCGCCACCAACAAGGATCTGAAGGCAGAGGTCGCGGCCGGCAGGTTCAGGGAAGACCTGTATTACAGGCTCAATGTGATTCCGATTAAACTGCCGCTCTTGAAACAGCGCAAGCTTGATATCCCGCTTCTGATCGACCATTTTTTAAAGGAAGCAGAAGAGGAAAGCGGGCGGAAGGCTCCGAAAATTTCTTCAAAAGCACTGGATCTCATGCTCAAGTATCACTGGCCGGGAAATGTCCGGGAGTTGAAAAACGTGATCCAGTTTTCAGTGGTCCATTCAAAGGGTGATCATATCCTGCCCCGGGATCTTCCAATGGAACTGTTCGGGCCCCAGGAATCGAAGCAGGATGGACCCGGTTCAAGCGGGGACTATCCAGGGCCGGTTGCCGGAAAACTTGATCCGGTATCGGTAAAAGCCGCCCTTAAAACTGCAGGAGGAAATAAATCAAAGGCTGCAAAACTGCTCGGTGCCGGCAGGGCAACCCTTTACAGGTTTTTAAAACAGAAC
Source organism: uncultured Desulfobacterales bacterium (assembly GCA_964397015.1). Lineage (GTDB taxonomy): Bacteria > Desulfobacterota > Desulfobacteria > Desulfobacterales > Desulfobacteraceae > MADRE2. The sequence goes on from CAYNHL010000002.1 coordinate 44,884, forward strand.
CCGGATATAAATGAATATGCCAATAACCTCTAAATCGGGACAAGTATAAAAAATGACTCGGAAAAACGCTGAAAAAGCAGTCAGGGGCCTGCTCGAAACGGCCGGTATTACATTGAACGGGACTGATCCATGGGATATCACCGTTGTGGATGACCGGTTTTATGAACGGGTGCTGGCCCAGGGCGCACTTGGACTCGGGGAGTCCTTTATGGACAAGTGGTGGACCTGCCCTGCTGTAGACCAGTTCATCGACAGGGTGCTGCGGGCTGATCTTCAGTCACGGGTGAAGAAAAACCCGTCTTTTTATCTATACTGCCTTGCGGCAAAGCTTTTTAACCGGCAGGCCAGGCGCCGGGCATTCGAGGTCGCGAAAAAACATTATGATATCGGAAACGACCTCTACGTAAGAATGCTGGACAAGCAGATGCTGTATACCTGTGCCTACTGGAAAAATGCAGATACGCTCGAGCAGGCTCAAAAAGACAAACTGGACCTGGTATGCCGGAAAATCGGGTTGAAATCCGGGATGACAGTGCTGGACCTGGGGTGCGGGTATGGTGCGTTTGCCAAGCATGCGGCACAGAACTACGGGGCCAGGGTCGTCGGATACACGGTGTCAAAGAGGCAGGCTGAACTTGGCCGTGAAATGAACAAGGGGCTGGAGGTGGATATCCGGCTGGATGATTACCGGTCAGCGACCGGCCATTTTGACCGCGTTGTCTCCATCGGGCTGATGGAGCATGTGGGATACAAGAACTACCGGACATATATGACAAAAGTGGACCAGACGCTCAAAAAGGATGGTATCGCCTTTATCCATACCATCGGAGCCAACCATACCTCACTGGTTACCAATGGATGGACTGAAAAGTACATTTTTCCCAATGGCAAAATCCCTTCCATTGCACAACTCGGCAGTGCCATGGAAGGGATGTTCGTTATGGAGGACTGGCACAATTTCGGAGAGGATTATGATAAAACCCTGATGGCATGGTATGACAATTTCACCCGGTCCTGGCACGAGATCAAAGACCGTTATTCCGATCGTTTTTACCGGATGTGGGAATATTACCTGCTGTCCTGTGCAGGCGGGTTCAGGTCCCGGCATCTCCAGTTGTGGCAGATTGTCATGACCCGCATGGGCAGGCCCGCTCCGGAATGCAGGTTCAGCTGATTCCATGCGAACGGTCGATGCAATTATTGTGGGCGGGGGGCCGGCTGGTGCCAGCTGCGCATGGGAGCTGGCCAGGCAGGGGCTGACACCGCTGATCCTGGAAAAAAAGGTGTTTCCGCGCCAGAAGCTGTGTGCCGGCTGGGTGACTCCCGAAGTTTTCAGGGCGCTTGAGTGTGACCCGTCGCAATATCCTTTTGGCATCGAGCGGGTTAACACCATTTTTTTTCATTTGTTCAAGCTGACACTTCCATTGAAAACCCGGCAATACTCAATCCGGCGGATTGAATTCGACCAGTGGATGCTGAACCGGTCCGGGGCCGAGGTGATTTGTCACCGGGTAGCGAAAATAGACAGGGAAAAGGACATGTTTGTCGTGGACCAGGCCTTCAGATCACGGTTCATTATCGGAGCAGGGGGAACCAACTGCCCTGTGGCCCGGCATTTTTTTTCACGCAGAGAAAAGCCGTCAGCCGCCGAATGCATTATCACCCTTGAAAAGGAATTTTATGGCACAAGCCGGCTTTCCGGCTGCCACCTGTGGTTTTTCAGGCACCACCTGCCCGGATATGCCTGGCTGGTTCCCAAGGCCGGGGGATACCTGAACATAGGTATCGGCGGTAAACTGGCCGGGTTGAAAAAAAGAAAAACAACGATTGAAAATCATTGGCACCGGTTTATAAACGACCTGAAACTATCGGGCCATATCCGGGATATGGCCCACAGGCCCAGAGGATATGCCTATTATCTCAGGCAGCCCGGACAAACCGCCCATAAAGGTAATGCATTTATCATAGGGGATGCACTGGGCATGGCCACAAGGGACATGGGAGAAGGGATCGGTCCTGCAGTCAGAAGCGGAATACTGGCAGCCCGGGCAATGGCCTCAGGTAAGCCTCTGTACCTGGATAGCATTGCCCGGTTCAGCCTGCCGGCCATGGTGGCGGCCGGAATTAAATCCTTGAATCCTGTCCGGCATAAACCAGTTCCAGGCTCTGGCCGGAAGAAGAAAGGGTAACTGTTATCGTGCTGTTGTCCTGGAAATCTCCTTTTAAAATAGCCATGGAAAGGGGGTTTTCAAGCTCCTGCTGTATGACGCGTTTCAGGGGTCTGGCTCCGAATACCGGGTCATACCCCTTTTTAGCTACGTAATCCATGGCATCTTCATCCAGCTGGACCTGCATGCCGCGTGTTTTAAGCCTTGTATTCAGTTTGTCGACCTGGATCCGGGCAATATCCTTTATATCCTCTTGTGTCAGGGAATGGAACGAGATGATATCGTCCACCCTGTTCAGGAATTCAGGCCGGAATACCTCTTTCAATGCCTGGAAAATACCCTCCTGTATTTTCGGATCATCCAGATTGTCTGCCGTTCCAGCTTCCTGGAGAAAACGGGAACCGACATTGGATGTCATGATGATGATCGTGTTCCTGAAATCCACTGTCCTGCCGTGACCGTCTGTCATCCTTCCGTCGTCGAGCACCTGGAGCAGAATATTGAAGACATCGGGATGGGCTTTTTCGATTTCATCAAACAGGAGAACCGAATAGGGACGGCGGCGGACGGCTTCGGTCAGAAATCCTCCCTCGTCATACCCGACATAGCCGGGAGGAGCCCCGATCAGTCGTGCCACGGAATGTTTTTCCATGTATTCTGACATATCCATGCGGATCATGGCCTGGTCGCTGTCAAAGATAAATTCGGCAAGGGATTTGGCCAGTTCGGTTTTCCCCACCCCTGTAGGACCCATGAAAATAAAAGTGCCAATAGGCCTGTCTTCAGGCTGCAAACCCGAACGGGCGCGCCGGACAGCATTGGAAACAGCGTCAATGGCTTTTTTCTGGCCTATGACCCGTTTCTGGATGTAGGTCTCCATCTGGACTAGTTTTTCCTGTTCGCTTTTCAGCATACGAGCCACCGGAATACCGGTCCAGGAAGATACCACTTCCGCCACATCGGCTTCGTCCACATCTTCCTTGAGCATGCCACCGTTTTCCTGCAGTTTATCGAGTTCCTTCTTTTTATCAGTCAGTTTTTTCTGCAGTTCTTCAATGGTTCCGTACCTGATCTGTGCCACTTTTTCAAGATCTCCGGCCCTTTCGGCCATCTGGGCCTGTGTCTGGTATTTGTCAATGTCTTCTCGGATACCGGAAATTTCCTGGATCAATTTTTTCTCGCTGTCCCAGTGCAGTTTCATGGGGCCGATTTCATCTTTTAATTCCGCCAGTTCCTTTTCAAGTTTGTCCAGACGGTCCCGGGAGGCCTTGTCTTTTTCCTTGAGCAGGGCCTGCCGTTCGATCTGGGCCTGTGTGATCCTGCGCTGGATTTCATCGATGACCCGTGGCATGGAGTCAATTTCAATACGCAGGCGGGAAGCACATTCATCAATCAGGTCCACGGCCTTGTCAGGCAGGAACCTGTCTGCAATGTACCGGTTGGACAGGGTGGCTGCGGCCACAATGGCCGAATCCTTGATCCTTATGCCGTGATGTACTTCATACTTTTCCTTGAGTCCCCGCAATATGGAAATAGTGTCTTCCACGGTGGGTTCCCTGGCCATGACCGGCTGGAAGCGACGTTCGAGTGCCGCATCTTTTTCAATGTATTTCCGGTACTCGTTCAGGGTGGTCGCTCCGACACATCGCAGCGTACCTCTTGCCAGCGCGGGTTTGAGCATGTTGGATGCATCCACCGATCCCTCGGCAGCCCCGGCTCCGACCACGGTATGGAGTTCATCTATAAACAGGACAATTTCACCTTCGGCCGCTTCTATTTCCTTTAAAACCGCTTTGAGACGTTCTTCAAATTCGCCCCTGAACTTGGCCCCGGCCAGAAGTGCACCCATGTCCAGGGCGATGACACGCCGGTCAACAAGTGATTCAGACACATCGCCTTCGACAATGCGCTGTGCCAGGCCTTCGACAATGGCGGTTTTCCCGACACCGGGTTCCCCGATCAGGACCGGGTTGTTCTTCCGGCGCCGGGACAGGACCTGTACGATCCTGCGGATTTCCTCGTCCCTGCCGATAACCGGGTCCAGTTTCCCGGTACGGGCCAGTTCTGTCAGGTCTCGGCCGTATTTTTCCAGAGCCTGGTATTTTTCTTCCGGGTTGGGGTCTGTAATGGTCTGGTTGCCGCGGATATCCTTCAATACCGTAAAGACCGTATCCCTCGTGATACCGTGCCGCTGCAGGATTTTCTGAGCGCTGGATGTCACCTGGGCCATTGCCAGCAGGATATGCTCTAAGCTGACATACTGGTCTTTCATTTTCCGGGCTTCTTCCAGTGCCTTGTCCAGGATTTTTTTGGCTGTCCCTGACAGGTATGTGTCGGCAGCACCGGAGACCTGTACCAGCTTCTCGAGTGCGGCGGTCGCATCCTGCTGCAGCTGGGAAACCGGAACGCCGAGTTTTTTGAAAATGGAAACACAGATGCCCTCGGAATCAGCCAGCATGGCCATGAGGAAATGCTCGGGCTCGATGTACTGGTGATTTTTTTTGCTGGCAATGTCATGGGCATTTTGAATCAATGCCTGTGATTTCATGGTAAATTTATCAAAAGTCATTTTATTTAGTCCTTTCATTATTTTTCATTATTTAATACATAAAGTAATGCTGCCTCCTGTGACGTCAAGGGGTTGTTCCTGTTTCTTTTTTCAGCACGAAACCAGAGCCGGGTCTATTGATCTTTGGAATGCCATTCTTGACAGCTCCCACCATGTGGTATATTTTACCAGGATGGACAACACGCAATTCAAACAGATCCGGTCCCGTCTGAACCGGACCCAGAAGCAGATGGCACAGCTGCTCGGGGTTTCCATAAAGGCCGTGCACTCCTATGAACAGGGATGGCGGAAAATACCCCATCATGTCGAAAGACAGCTGTTTTTTCTGCTGTACCGTTTCTTGAATCACCACCATAACGCCAGTGAAACAGCATGCTGGATAATTCTGGACTGTCCCAAAAGCCGGCATGAAAACTGCCCCGCCTGGGAATTCAATACCGGTGATTTGTGCTGGTTCATAAACGGCACATGCTGCAACGGCCGGATACACGATACCTGGGAGGAAAAAATGGAGGCGTGCAGAAAATGTCCTGTTTTTTTAACACAGATCAAGGAAACCTGACTTATGAGCAACAGAAAAAAGGATCATGCCGCCTGCCAGACCGAGTTGATGGATCAGCTGAATTACCGCCGCAAACTGCCTGATGTCATTGATCATGTTATAAGTTCAATTGATGATGACCGCTGCTTTGCCCATGTGGGAGACGATCCGCTGCATTTTTCGACATCTGTTACGGAAATGATCGATAAATTCAGGGAAATTCTTTTCCCGGGATATTTTTCAAGTGAAAAGGTGGATCATGCCAACCTGCGTTACCATATAGGCCAGGCCGTGTCCAGGCTGTATGATATACTGTCCCACCAGGTGATGCATGTGCTTCGGCATGATTGTCTGAGATACGGCCAGGTCTGCACGGTCTGCGAGGAAAAAGGCAATTCAGTGGCAATGAAAGTGATCGAAGCCATCCCGTCCCTGCGCATCATACTTTCCAAGGATGTAAGGGCCGCTTATGCTGGAGATCCGGCAGCCAAAAGCTTTGACGAGATCATTTTTTCATATCCAGGGCTCTATGCCATCATGGTGTACCGTATTGCTCACCTGCTGTTTGAGAACGGCGTTCCCCAGCTGCCCCGGATTTTAACTGAACATGCCCATTCCGTGACCGGGATCGATATTCATCCGGGGGCCCGGATCGGTGAGAATTTCGTTATCGATCACGGGACCGGTATTGTAATAGGAGAAACCAGTGAAATCGGAAGCAATGTAAGGATCTACCAGAATGTCACTATCGGAGCGCTGTCCCTGCCGGCGGACGCCGGGGACAAACTGCGCTGGGCCAAGCGCCATCCTACGATCGAGGACGATGTCATCGTCTATTCAGGCGCGACCATTCTCGGTGGAGAGACCCGCATCGGCGCCCGTTGTGTCATTGGCGGCAATGTCTGGCTGACTGAATCGGTACCGCCGGATACCAAGGTTTTTATCGAAACCCCCCGGCAGGTATTTAAAAACCATGATGCAGAAAAAGGCGGTGAAAAATGATGATAAAACCTGATATGACCCACACCTGCTTCAATACCCCGCTGGTACGCCTGGAAAAGGCCAGCGCCGAGTCAGGAGCCATATTGCTGGCAAAGGTCGAATTTTTCAACCCCACCGGCAGTGTCAAGGACAGAATAGGGTACGCCATGATCGAAGATGCCTGGGAAAAGGGTCTGATCAACCGGCAGTCGGTAATAGTGGAACCTACCAGCGGTAATACAGGTATAGCCCTGGCTTTTGTCGCCGGGATCAAGGAACTGACTTTGATATTGACCATGCCGGAATCGATGAGCATAGAGCGAAGAAAGCTGCTCAAACACCTGGGTGCCCGCCTGGTTCTCACTCCCGGGGCCCAAGGAATGAAGGGTGCCATCAGTGAAGCCGTAAGAATTGTTGAAAACACTCCCGATGCCTATATGCCGGACCAGTTTTCCAATCCGTCCAACCCGAAGATCCATCGGGAAACAACGGCTGTCGAAATCTGGGAAGACACCGGCGGCCAGGTGGATATCTTTGTTGCAGGTGTAGGTACCGGCGGAACAATTACCGGCGTGTCAGAGGTGTTGAAACAAAAGAAGCCCGCAATACGCTCCGTTGCCGTGGAACCGGCTGATTCTCCGGTGCTTTCCGGTGGGAAACCCGGTCCTCATTCAATCCAGGGAATTGGTGCCGGATTTGTGCCTGCCGTATTGAACCGGGATATCATTGACGATATTGTAACAATAACCACAGCCCAGGCACTTTCCGGGGCAAGACAGCTGGCCCTGCAGGCCGGAATGCTCTGCGGCATCTCCTCCGGCGCCAATTATGCAGCCGCCCGGCAGGTGGCTTCAAGGCCGGAGAACCGGGGGAAAACCATCGTGTTCGTGGTCTGTGATACCGGAGAGAGGTATATCAGTACCGGCCTGTTCAGCTGAAGCTCAAACTCAATCTTATACTGCAGCCCCGTCTTTCCAGAAAGGTGACATGTCCCTGAGTTTTTGAATGGCAGGCACCATGACATTGACAATGCGGTCCATTTCTTCCCTTGTATTGTCGCATGAAAGGGAAAACCGTATGGAGCCGTGGGCGGACTTGAATGGTACCTTCATGGCCATGAGTACATGGGATGGTTCAAGGGACCCTGATGTACAGGCCGATCCCGAGGAGGCACAGATTCCCTCCCGGTCCAGCAGCAGCAGGATGGATTCCCCTTCAACAGCATCAAATCCTATGCTCAATGTATTGGGCAGCCGGTGCGTTATATCGCCGTTTACCGATGTGCCTGGTATTTTGGCCAGCAGCTGGGATTCAAGGTGATCCCTGAGTTCCCTGACATGGGTATCCATTTTGTCAATGTGTGCTCCTGCAAGCTCACAGGCCTTTCCTAAACCGATAATGGATGCCGTGTTTTCAGTTCCTCCCCGCCGGCCTTTTTCCTGGTGTCCGCCGATAAGGAAGGGCTTGAACTTGAGTCCCTTTCTGACATAAAGTGCAGCTACCCCTTTGGGGGCATGTATTTTATGGCCTGATAAAGACAGCATGTCCACACCGGCTTTGTTTACATCTATGGGGATTTTGCCTGCAGCCTGTACCGCGTCGGTGTGAAAGACAATGCCCTTTTCACGGGCCATGCCGGCAATTTCTTCAATGGGAAATATCACCCCTGTTTCATTGTTGGCCCACATGATGGAAATGACTGCAGTATCGCCGGACATGCTGGTATAAAGGGTGTCCATATCCAGGTTCCCTTTTTTGTCAACCGGTACAAAGGTGACCCGGTAGCCTTTTTTTTCAAGGGTTTTGAATAAGCTGTCAATGGCAGGATGTTCGACGCTGGAGGTGATGATATGCTTTTTTTCGGGTGCATTCAAAAGTGCGGCATTGACTGCGGCATTATCACTTTCAGTGCCGCAGCTGGTAAATATGATTTCCCCGGGATCGGCATTGATCAATCCGGCCACCTGCTGCCTGGCAGCGGACAGTTCTCTTGCGACATTGCCGCCGAATGAATGCATGGACGACGGATTGCCGTAATAGCGGCCGAAAAAAGGCAGCATTTTTTCGATCACTTCGTCTGCCACCCGGGTGGTGGCATTGTTGTCTGTATATATGATATCCATGTGAACAGTATCCTTGTCTAAGCTTTCACCGATTCAATAATGTCTTCGATTTTTTCGATGCAATTTCCGCAACCGCCTCCGGCCTTGAGATAGTTGGTGACATCTTCCACTGAATCCAGTTTTCGGGTCTTAACGGCATCGATGATTTCCAGGTCGGTGATGCCAAAACACTCGCAGACGATTTCACCCGGTTTGTCCAGTATCTGGACTCCACGGTAAGATGCAATGGCTTTTTTAAGAGCCTGTTGTCCCATGACGGAGCAGTGCATCTTTTCTTTGGGAAGTCCCCCTAAATAATCAGCAATGTCTTCATTGGTTATTTTTTCCGCATCCTCGACGGTCATGCCCTTTATTATTTCCGTAAGGGCTGAGGAAGAGGCTACTGCACTGGCACATCCAAAAGTCATGAAGCTTGCATCCATGATACGGCCATTCTTGTTGATTTTCAAAAACAGCCTGAGGGCATCCCCGCAGGAGAGTGATCCGGTTTCGCCAACAGCATTGGCATCCTTCATTTCACCCACATTCCTGGGGTTTAAAAAATGTTCCTTGACTTCATCTGTATATTCCCACATGGTGACTCCTTGTTCAAATACATGGTATTGTCTTTTACCGCCACCAATAAAATACGACTTTGTGGTAGAAAGTCAATGATAAAAAGATGGTTGTACCAGACTCAGTGGCGGCTGTCCGGCAAAAGTAATAGCAAAAAAGATACCATGAGGGTCTTGACTTTGGAACTTTTGCGGTTCTAGTATAAAAATTTCGTTCATGACTCAACTTACATAGATATTATTTATCAAGGAGATACAGTTTTATGCTCAAGGAAAAAAAAATCGGGTTTATCGGTGGCGGAAATATGGCGGAAGCCCTTGTGAGCGGACTGGTCCAGTCCGGAGCGGCACAGCCCGATAATATTATATGTTCAGATATCTATGATGATGTGCTGGCCGCTCTTGAAGAAAAATACAAGGTCCATACCACCAGAGATAACCGCGAGGTGGTATCGGAGTCCGACATTGTCATATTTGCTGTCAAACCGCAGATCCTGGGGTCGGTGCTCAAGGAAACGGCCGATGGCCTGGACATGTCCAAACTGATCATTTCAATAGCTGCAGGTGTTCCCCTGGCCGCCATTGCTGCCGGCCTGAACAAAAAGCTGCGCCTGATCAGGGTCATGCCCAATATATGTGCATTTGTCAAGGAGAGTGCCACTGCCATAGCGGCCGGTGAATATGTCACTGACAAGGATGTCCCCTTTGCCAGGGCAATTTTTGATTCAGTGGGAAAAACGGTCTTTATACAGGAAAACGTCCTGATGGATGCTTTTACCGGTTTGAGCGGCAGCGGCCCTGCCTATATTTTCCTGATTATTGACGCCATGGCAGATGCCGGGGTTAAAATGGGACTGTCGCGGAAAGATTCCCGGTTATTGTCCACCCAGACAGTACTTGGGGCGGCAAAGCTGCTGCTGGAAACAAACGAGCATCCAGGCCAGCTCAAGGACCGGGTGACATCACCGGGCGGCACCGCCATCGCAGGTATCCACACCCTCGAGGAAGGAGGGTTGCGGACCACGTTGATCAATGCGGTGGAGTCGGCCACCCGGCGCTCCAGGGAACTCGGGGAGATGATGGTAAAAGAGTTTACCAGGGCCAACGGTGAAAAATAACAGGTATTAAAAATCCAGCTGTTTACTGCACCTGCAGCTCTTTTTTCAGCCAGTTTTTAATATTGCCTTCCACCGCATAAACACCCTTGTACTGGCCTATCCCGCTTAAAAATTCTTTTTCAAGCAGCTGCGGCAGTTCGAATTCGGCCAGCTCTTCAGAGTCGAATCCTTTTCTGCGGATCAGGCGCACCACCGGTGATTTGGACCAGGTACTGATCACAAAATAGACGGTTTCATTGTCGTTGTCCCGTGAATTGTAATAGGCCTGTGACCGCAGCGGCCCCCATTCAAGATGGAGCGCAATGGCCTCTTCGGGGGTCATTTCCCAGTCCACGGAGTTTATCAGTTGTGTGTCGGTTTTTATATCTTCAAGTTTCATTGTATCCTCCTGATTTCAAATGTTGCTGACACCTCTTGCTATAGTTGAGCTAATAAGAGGAGTAGCAAACATTGTGCCTGATGAAGCGGTCATTATCCAATATCCTGTAATTATATATAGAATTATAAAGTTGATCCAAAAATCGGGGATGTGAACAACAGCTGTCGATACAGTATTGTATTGATTGTGGTTGATACATTATTGTATCGACTGAAAAACAGGGCTTTGCCTGGTTTTTCAAAAAGCAGTTATTAACCGGTTGAAAGGGCGCAGAAGAAAATTATGCCTGTTTTCGTTTCCAGGCATGAAATTTTTTTACAAGGGTCAGTAATTTTTGAGGGGCGTGATTCTTTTTCCAGATTCCGGCCGCGTATTTGTTTGCTTCAGCCATGGTCGGGTATATATGAATGGTGCCCAGAATTTTGTTCAGGCCTATGCCTTGCTTCATCGCCAGCACATACTCGGCGATGATATCGGCTGCATGCTGGCCTGCAATGGTCACTCCAAGGATGGTGTCTTTCCCCTTCGGGGTGATAACCTTCACAAATCCACGGGCCTGTCCGTCTGTAATCGCCCGGTCCAGTCCTGCAATATCAAATATGGTGATCTCGTGATTTATGTTTTTTTCTTTTGCCTGTGTTTCATTCAGGCCGACCCTCGCAACCTCCGGTTCTGTATAGGTTGCCCAGGGAATGGTGCCGTAATCGACCCGGAAGGACTTGATGGTTCCAAAAAGGGCATTGACGCAGGCATACCAGGACTCATGTGACGCTGTATGGGTAAATTGAAATGCATTGTTCACATCTCCGCTGCAGTAAATGTTTGGAAAATTTGTCTGAAGCAGCTCATTGGTCTCAATTGAAGTGTTGTTCTGGCTGAATGTCACACCAAGGTCTTCAAGGCCGAACCCTGTGATGTTGGGTTTGCGTCCCAATGCAATGAGCAGGTCGTCAAAAGGAATTTCGACCGTCTGGTCCAGGTTTCGGCACACCAGTATCCTGGATCCGTCTTTTTCCTTGATTTTTATGGCTGCATGTCGGGTCAGCACCACGATACCCTCGGATTCAAACTGTCCCTGCACCAGTTGCGAGACATCCGGGTCTTCTTTTTTTAAAATCCTGTTTCCCCGCTGGACAAGGGTCACACGGGAACCCAGCCGGGAAAAGGCCTGGGCCAGTTCACACCCGATAGGCCCGCCTCCGAGCACCAGCAGCCTGCGGGGCAGGTCCCGGATGCTCCAGATGGTGTCGGAGGTATGGTAAGGTACTCGGGAAAGGCCCTCGAGGTCCGGTATCATTGGCGAGGCACCGGTGGCCACAATGATGTTTCGTGTAGTCAGGCGGCGGTTATTGACCTCGACGGCAAAAGGGGAGACGATCCGGGCCCGGCCATGTATACAGTCAACGCCCAGGCCCGTATATCGTTCAACAGAATCATTGGGTGCGATCTGCCCGATAATATCCTGGATCCTGTTCATGACCGCCTTGAAATTGACTTCTGCTCCCTGGGTGTGGATTCCAAATTCATTTGACCGGTTGATCAGGGAACAGACCCTGGCACTCTGCAGCAATGCCTTGCTGGGCACACACCCGGTGTTCAGGCAGTCACCTCCCATTCGGGATGCCTCGATCAGGGCCACCCTGGCCTTGACCGCAGCTGCTATATATGCAGCCACCAGGCCGGCTGAACCGGCACCTATGACTACCAGGTTGTAATCATATGCTGCAGGTTTGGGGTAGGGCCTGTAGATCCGCCGTTTTTTCAGAATGCGGATTGTCCATCGGGCAAAAAGGGGAAATATTCCCAGCAGGGCAAAGGAGACGATCAGCCTGGCAGACAGTATGTGGCTCAAAGAATCGATACTTGCCAGTGCCGTGCCGGCATTGACATAGACAATGGTTGCAGGAAGCATTCCCAGTTGACTTATGCCGTAGAATAACGGGGTTGAAATGGATGTCACGCCCATGACAAGATTGATGATGAAAAAGGGAAAAATTGGTACAAGGCGCAGGGAAAAAAGGTAGAACCCCCCGTCTCTTTCAATCCCTCTGTCGATGGCAGCCAGGCGGGAGCTGAATTTTCTTTTGACCAGGTCACGGAACAGGTAGCGGGATAAAAGAAAGGCCAGTGTGGCTCCTATGGTGCTGCCGAAGGAAACCAGGACAGTACCGGTTAAAAGCCCGAACAACGCTCCGCCGGCCAGTGTCATGACCAGGGCGCCCGGAAGGGAAATGGCGGTCACGACAATGTATATGGCCAGGAAAACAGCCATGGACAACCACCGGTTGTCAATTGTCAGCTGTTTTAGAACATGGGCCTGTTCCTTGAGAAAATCAAGCGAAAGGTATCGGCCCAGATCAAGCATAAAAAAGATCCCGGCCAGCAGCACAAGTAACAGTACCAGCACAATTTTAACAATTTTTCGGGATCTTGCGGTTTCAGGCGCCGGCCTCACAATGCTTTTTCCATGTCCTGGAATTTTTTCATGAAGCGCATATCTATAAAATCCTTTATTTTAAAGGCCAGGGTGCCGGAGAATACCAGCCTGCTTTTTTTCAGTACCCCTTTTGCCCCCCCGACGTTGAAGATCAACAGGTAGTCGGGGCCAGGATCGAAGGGTTCCAGGGGAGCCTGCTCCAGGGCGGCCATCAGGTTGTGATACAGTACCGGATTTTGGCGGACGGCATAAACACCGACTTTGTCCAGCGGGGCATCCTTGAAATATATGCAGTCTCCTCCGCCGAAAATTTCGGGATACGCTGTACACTGGAGATAGGTATTGACTTCAAGCCCGTTGTCCGGCCCCATCGGAAGCCCTGATTCCTTGAAAATAGGTGACGGGGTGACACCTGTTGCCAGAAAAATAAAATCGGTTTTGAATTTGTCCCCGGTTTCAAGGCGGATACCGCCATTGTCCATCTCCTTGACATACCCGTTTTCATAAAGGGTGATCCCCCTTTTTTCCAGCATGGCAATAATTTTCAATCTAACCTGGTCCGGGAAACGCGACATGAATTTTTTCCCTGCAAAAATGCGGATTTCCGGCATGGGGCTGTTTATCCTTCGGGCCAGCTGCCATACATTGCCCGCAATTTCAGCGGACGAGGGACCGCCCCCCACTATGCTGATGATCTTTTTGCCTTTGGCCATCATGTCGCGTAATTTTTCCTGGGCCGTCATAAGGCGCTCGATGGGTTTTACTGAAAAAATAAGGTCATCACTGCCGCTGATCAAGTTCCTGGGCACAAAGCTGCCCGCGTTGAAAGACAATACGTCATAGGATACCGTTTCTTTTGATTCCAAAAAAATGATCCTTTTATCAGGATCGATCCTGACCACCTTGTCTTTGATAAATTTTCCGCCCTGTTTTTCAACAGTATGGCGGGTGGCGAACCGGATATCTTCCGGTGAATAGGTCATGCCCAGCATGCCGGGTCCCATACCTGAATAGTAATGGTAATCAGACGGGCCTATGACAGTGACCTGGTGTCCTTTTTCAATGAATCGGCTTATATTGGCAAGGGTCACCATATGGGCATGGCCCCCGCCCACCAGTACCAGTTGTTTTCCCATGATATCTCCTGTCCTGTATCGGGTTTTGGGCATAGCGGAATGCCTCTGGATCTACAGGGAATCGATCAGTTCCCCCAGGTGCCTGAGATGCTGTTTTTCCTCATTGGCAATACGGTAGAGCATGTCCCTGCTTTCAGGCGTGTCAGCCTGTTTTGCCGCACGTTCATAAAGATCGAGCGCCTGGGCTTCGATTGACATGGCCATGGCAATGACCTCGGCAGGAACATTCAGGTCTGTTTTAAACAGCTCCAGGTATTCTGATGATGTCATGCCGCCTTCCAGAACCGTATCATCCACTTTTGCCTCGAGGGCCTGCTTGTCTGTATCCGGGTCAACCCGGTCCTGGTATTCTTTAAGCAGCCGGTCCTGGTGGATGATTTCAATGTCAGCCAGTTTTGAAAAAAGATCGCGTACGGCTGAATTGTCTGTTTCATCGGCCATGGAAAGGTAGAACTGTCTCAAACCGATTTCCAGAGAATAGGCTGTCAACAGGTTTTTATCCAGGGATTCATTACCTGAGAACAGTTCAAGACCCTGGGTCTGGGGCCCGACAGCCACATTCCCCTGGTATCCCTTTATTCCCCCTGAAATATTGTAAACTTTATCAAACCCTTTCCCGGAAAGCATCTGCGCAGCCACCCGGCTACGTCCGCCAATAGCTCAATAGACCAGGACCGGTTTGTGGGGATCGATTTCACCCATCCGGTCCGACAGTTCGGGAAATGGAATCAGGGTGGCGCCGGGAATATGACTCTCCTGGTATTCTGACGGCTGCCGGACATCCAGAAGGGTGAATTCGTTTCCCGGAGTTTCATTGATAAATGACCGGGTTTCAGGCCCGGTCATCGATTTGACCGGTGTAAAAAACTGTTTCCATTTCATGATATATCCTCAAATTATTTATTGAACATGGTGCCTGCCCTTAGTGGAAAGACAATTGTGTCTCAATTATTTTTTCCCGATACGCTCATCGGTCGGCTGACCGTCACAATCCGGTGTGTAGCATGAATTGTCCACAAAAGAGCACCGGCTTTTACAGGAAGGACATTCTTCCGGCGGTGCAGCGGTTTCCAGTTGATATCCGCATTTTTCACATACCCAGTTGCTCATAAAAACCTCCTTTAATAATTGCTGGCATGATTGACATTAAGATCCTCATCAAAAGAATCATCTATATTAAAGAAAATACAATCAATAATTGTGCCAGAAAATCAAAGCAGATATTTTTATCCTGGCATCTGTTGAGCAGAACAGCCTCTTTCAGGCAGCTTTGATCAGATGGGGCGTGTCTTGGTTTTCAGCCACTGCCTGACCGGTGGATCCAGTAACGGGGAAACGGTCTGGTATACCCGTTCATGGTAGTCGTTGATCCAGGCTGTTTCATCGTCATCCATCAGGGTTTTGTCTATCAGGGCCACTTCATAATGACAGAGAGTGAGGGTTTCAAAGGACAAAAACTGCCCAAATTCAGTTTTTATATCTTTTCTGGCCAGCAGCATGTTTTCAATGCGGATTCCCCATCTGCCCTCCCGGTAGATACCGGGCTCATCAGTTAGCACCATCCCTGGTTTTATGGCTGAGTCAACGGGATGGGGGCTGATGCTGGCAGGTCCCTCGTGAATATTGAGGAAAAAGCCTACTCCATGGCCTGTGCCATGCCCGAAATTGATGCCCTGCCGCCACATGGCCTGCCTTGCCAGCGTGTCCAGCCCGAATCCCCGGGTCCCTTTCGGGAAGCGGGCTCTGGCCAGGGCGATATGTCCCTTCATTACCAGGGTATAATCTTTTATCGCCTGGTCGGGAGGGTCTCCAAGATAGACAGTCCGGGTGATGTCTGTTGAGCCGCTCATATAGTGCCCGCCGGTGTCAGATAAAAACATGCCCGGTTTTTTAATGCCATAATCGGTTTCGGCGGTAGCGGCATAATGACAGACAGGGGAGTGGTCTTTGAAGGCCATGATGGGATTGAAGCTGTCCTCCATGAACTCCGGCTGCTGTTTTCTGAAATCGTGAATTTTTTGTCCTGCCGAAATTTCGGTGATCCTGCCTGTTTCATGGCAGGTTTCCACCCAGTGCAGAAAACTGATGACAGCCGCACCGTCCTTGATCATGGTCTCCCTTAAATGCCGTATTTCAACTTCATTTTTAACTGATTTCAGCCGGGTTGCAACAGAAGGTGCATTTATGATCCGGCAGTTTTTTTCCACAGCCGAGAAAATGGCATGGTTGACTGTTTTTTCACAAATCAGTGCCGTATTTTTCTTATCCTGTCGCGTGGACAGGAACAAAACAAGGTCATCGTAGTCATGGATCTGGACATTGTCTGATTCCAGCCTAAGAATCAATGAGCTGTCCAGCTTGTTCTTGTTGATAAACAGGTGCGCTTTTTGTGTTTCTATTACTGCAAAGGCGATATTGACAGGGCTGTGACTGATATCCGCCCCCCTGAGATTGAATATCCAGGCAATGTCATCGAGCCCGGTGACAATGTAAAAATCGGCATGTGACTCCTTTATACTGCAGCGTAACTGTTCAATTTTTGCCTTCCGGTCCATGCCTGAAAAAGCTACAGGAAACTCCCAGGCAGGTGAATCCGGAAGGGCCGGCCTGTCTGTCCACAGTCTGGTGACATGATCTGTCCGGGTGTTTAAGACAATCTGTCTTGCAGAAAATGTCTTTTCAAGATTGTGAACTGTTTCTGCGCTGAACAGTTTCTGGTCTATCCCGACAACGGCGTTGTCCGGCAGGTGATCTGTCAGCCATTTTGTATAGGTGGGAACACCGGGCTCCCCTGTTTTCATCAGTTCAAATTCAGAAGAGGCGATCTGGCGGGCGGCCTGGATAAAGTAACGTGAGTCGGTCCATAAAAGGGCTTTGTCACGGGTCACCACGGCTGTACCGGCAGAGCCGGTGAAACCGGTCAGCCATCGCCTTGTCTGCCAGTGGTCAGGCAGGTATTCGCTCAAGTGTGGGTCCCTGTCAGGGACAATACAGGCGCTGATGCCTTCTTCGGCCATCAGCGCACGGAGTTTTGAAAGCTTGTCATCAGTTGTCATTTTTAATTATAAACCGGCGAATCAGTTGCTTGAGAGTGTCATTGTATGTGTTCATCTTTATGACATCCTGTTTGATATCCTCTCCGCTCTGGCTCATTTCCCCTGCGCCGTCATTGACCCGGGTCATGTCGCCTGCAATGTGGGAGGCACTTTCATCAAATGTATGTATACTTGTGTTGACCTGTTTCATGCCCTGGGCGGCGGTGGATGTTTTGTCCGCAATTTCCTGGACAGCCAGGGTCTGCTGCTCGATGGCAAGGGCGATTTCTTTGACAATTTCATTCATCCGTGAAAATGAATTGGAAATATTGTCCATGTCGCTCAAGGAGTCCTGTGAAGCATTGCGTACATTGTCTATTTTATTCTTTATGTCACTTGTGGCCAGGGCCGTCTGCTGGGCCAAAGTTTTGATTTCACCTGCGACAACGGCAAACCCCCGGCCTGCCTCCCCGGCCCGGGCAGCTTCGATGGTGGCGTTCAATGCCAGAAGATTGGTCTGTTCGGAAATTTCACTTATGGATTCCGTAAAAGACTGGATGGCTTCGGCAACGGAACCTAGTTCGTTGAGCTTGTTGCTGGTGCGTTGAATCCAGTCTTCGGTCTCCTGGCTCATCTGCCTTGCCCGTGAGGCATTTTCAGAAATCTGGGTAATAGTGGAAGTCATTTCTTCCACAGATGAAGCGATCAAGTCAAGGTCGTCCGAGGCGCTGTTGACAACCTGGGAAGTGGACGATGCATCTTCGCTCACCTGGGAAGTAGATTGTGTAACAGCCTGGGTGATACCGTTCATGTCAGTCGCCGTGGCGCAGATACGTTCAGAGTGGTCCTGGATAATGCCGGCGGACTTTGAAAGCAGGGCGTGGTTTCTTGAGATGTCGGCAATCATCTGTTCAAGATTGGTCACAAAGGTGTTGAACCAGTTTGACAGTTCGCCTACCTCGTCCTTTGATTTTATTTCGATTCTTTTGGTCAGATCCCCGTCTCCTTGGGCAATGTCCTTGAGATTTGTCGTGACATTGTTGATGGATTTGACCATGGCGTTGGATAAAATAAGGGCAACAGGTATCACTACGGCCAGGCAGACAAGGTATACCGCCAGGAGGATAACCAGGATTTTAATGGTGTTTTCAACCGCTGTTTCGTTGGATTTGAACAGGGAAAACGCCCCGGCAAACCGGCCATTGTCATATACGGGAAGAACGGCTTCCATGTATTTTGTATTGTTGACCTGCAAAATGCCTGTAACGGGAACCTGGTCTAAAAGCCGCCAGCTATCTTGAACGGTTTCAGGGATACCGGGGTTTTTCAATTCTTCATAATCGGGCAGTGTGCCGGTCGAAAAGGAGGCTTCGGCAAAGATATTGATACCCATGCCGGTCAGCTGGACAAGCTGGTCGACAAAGCTTTTGTCAAAGAACTTGGTCAATACGATCTGTCCTATATGGGCC
Organism: uncultured Desulfobacterales bacterium; assembly: GCA_964397015.1. Classification (GTDB taxonomy): domain Bacteria; phylum Desulfobacterota; class Desulfobacteria; order Desulfobacterales; family Desulfobacteraceae; genus MADRE2. The sequence goes on from CAYNHL010000002.1 coordinate 63,394, forward strand.
GGTTCCATTTGATCGGTTTCTTTGTTGAATTCATCCTGAGTTACGGGAATGCCCATTTTGATACCGAGCCTGTCATCGATGGAGACCAGCTTGAGGGTGGATTCCTTTGAAAGGACCTTTGGATCGCTGGCACTGAACGAAAGCCCGGGTACGGTCTTGGCGGTCTGGAAACGGCTTTTTTTAAGATCGGTATTGTTTTTCAGTGTGGTATATTTAAAAGTCTTTTGAGGGTTGACATAATAAAACCCGGCGATTCTTGTATCTGCACCGGTTTTCTGGGAAAATGAAACAAGCTCGCCATTGATGTCGTAAATGGCCATGCCGTGTATATCATCGGCGCATGCAGTTGAATAAACGGCATTGACCAGTTCGATAAAGGCAGGTTCTGTCATGCTCAGATCAAACTGTGATTTAAAATCAAGTATGAACTTGGTATTTTCGCCGATTTTGAAAAGCACGGCAGCCTGGCTGATTTTCTGATCCAGGTTGCTGCGCAGTTCTTCAATTTTGGTTGTAACGGTGTTTGCCGCTGTTTTCAATTGCGTGCCGGTTGCCTGGATATTCTGCTGGTAGATCATGTATGCGGCAGCAAGAGAAGACAGAACCATAACAATTGCCAGGACACCGATAATTACACCGAGGATTTTGTGTTTGAGCTTCAGCGAAAAAAAATTCATAAATTCACCTTTTTCAATGTCTGAGTTATCTTACTGGTTATATATTTGTAATAGGCTATTTTGAGCAAAATTCATAGTTTTTTTTCTTGATATCCGCTATTAACAAGGTCATATATATCAAAGGTGATTAAAACCATGATAATTTTTAAGGACTAAACCATGCAATATGACTTTGATACCCCCATTGACCGGACCGGCACCTGTTCTGAAAAATGGGAAAAATACAGAAATATGGATATTATTCCCATGTGGGTGGCAGATATGGATTTCAAAGTGCCGGAACCGATCCTCGAAGCCCTGGAACAAAGACTGTCACACCCGGTTTTCGGGTATTCAGCCATCCCAGCCCAGTTATACCGGACCGTAGCCGACTATGTCGACAAGTATTATGGATGGACAATCGACCCGGACTGGATTGTATGGTGTCCGGGAATCGTCAGTGCTCTCAATGTTGCCTGCAGGGGACTGGTGGATCCGGACCAGTCCATAGTGACGACGGTTCCGGTGTATCCGCCTTTCCTGGCAGCACCGAAAAATGCAGGGCGAAGGCTTGTCACCGTGCCCATGATAGAGGAAAACAACCGGATGGTGTTCGATAAGGCAGGTCTTGAAGCCGCCCTGTCGGACAATGCCGGCCTTTTTATCCTTTGCAGCCCCTGTAATCCCTGCGGCACTGTATTCACTGAATCTGAACTCGCCACGCTGATCGGTTTGTGTCAAAAATATGATGTCGCTTTATGTTCGGACGAAATTCATTGTGATTTCATCCTTGACGAGACGCGGTCACATATACCGGCCGCTTCCCTGGAAGCAGCGCGCCGGCTGAAAATAATCACTCTCATGGCCCCCAGCAAGACCTTTAATATTCCTGGCCTGTCGTGTTCTTTTGCCGTCATCGAAGACATTGGTCTCAGAAAGCGGTTCTGCAGGGCATCGGCAGGAATTGTCCCTGGTGTCAATGTTTTCGGCATCACTGCGGCACAGGCGGCCTATTCGCAGTGCAGCGACTGGCTCGCCGGGCTGATTGACTATCTTCGGAACAACCGCGACATGGTAGTCAGCCGGGTAAATGGATTCAAGGGGTGCCGGGTGCTTCCCATAGAAGCAACCTACCTGGCATGGATCGATGTCAGGAAAACCGGTATTTCCAATCCGGTTCAATTTTTTGAAAAAGCCGGAGTCGGGCTGTCAGACGGGGAGGCTTTCGGTCAAAAAGGCTTTGTCCGCTTGAATTTCGGCTGCCCGGTATCCAGGTTGAAGCAGGGGCTGGACCGGATGGAAACCGCCCTGTCCCTTTAAATTTTTCTTGCATTATATGTGAACTATCTATATTAATTTCTAGATACCAAAGGTGTCAAATCCGTGCAGCATGCATTTTATGAAAGCTTTTAAGGATTGTTGATGCCGTATATATCAGTTAATGAATCATGATGAGGGGACTATGATTGATAAAAGAATATTTGTACTGGGCCTTATTGTATTGATGAACATTTTTTTTACCGGTCCGGCAGCAGCTGAAGATCTGAAAAGTTTGAATATCATGACCGAGTATTATCCGCCCTATAATTATGAGCAGGATGACCAGGTGATGGGGATTGCTGTCGATCTGCTGCTTGCGGCGTCAAAGGAAGCCGGTATGCCGTTGACAAAATCCGATATCAATCTCATGCAGTGGTCGACAGCTTACCAGGCAACCGTCAATGAACCGGGTAACATGCTTTTTTCCACTACCCGTACCGAGGCCAGGGAAACAACTTTCAAGTGGGCCGGCCCCATAGCCTCTGACAATTCATGCCTGATGGTGAAAAAAGAAAACAATATCATGATTACATCCCTGGACGATATCAAGAAAAAGAATATGCGCATCGGTGTGGTCCAGGACGATGTCGCCATGCAGCGCCTCCAGGAAGGAGGCATACCGGATAAAAATCTTGTTGCAAGACCCTTTCCCGGTTTGTGCCTGATCGATCTTTTTCGAAACAACATAGATGCCTGGGCTTACGGAGAGAATGCCGTTCTGTGGATGCTGGGCCTTTATGGATTTAACAGCGGCGACTATGAATCCGCTTTTACCATTGCAGACGGTTATCTTTATTTTGCATTCAATAACCAGGTCAGCGACAGCGTTGTCAATACACTGCAGCGAGCCGTAGACCGGGTCAAGGAAACGGGAGTGTATGACGAGGTCGTTGCCCGTTACCGCTGAAGCTTAATATTGTCGAATCGCGTTAACAACAGCTGCATTACTTCTCGTATACGGTCGAACGCCAAAGGCAGGTTCCAGTTGTTCTTGTCCCTGTCGCCCGCTAAATTGGAGGCTGCACGGACTTGTATGAACGGGATATTGTAAAGCTGCGAAACATGGGCGGCCGCAGACCCTTCCATGGATTCCATCAGGGGGGAAAAGGCATGAAACAGCCCCTGGGCCCATTTCATGGATCCGGTGAGCCGGGATACAGTGATAAAGGGCCCATGGTGAACAAATGTGCTGCAGGCCGGGTCGCTTGCCAGGCAGTCAAAGGCGGCCCGGCTGTAAGACGCGTCAACGTTGAAAAGGCCGTGCCGGGTGTCAGGGCATGATTCGATCAGGTCAAATGGCAGCGGTAAGGGCTCGATGCTGCCGGATTGAATCCCGGTATGCAGATAGCGCTCACTGGTCGAAACTGCAACATCCCCTGTCTCGAGGCCTGCATCTTTGAACGCCCCGGCAATACCGGTCTGAATTACCAGCTTTGTCTTTTTTTTTTCCAGTGCCTTTGTCAGCGCATGGGCCGTATTGACCACCCCGATGCCTGTAATTACAAGTTTGAATTCAACCGGGCCCCAGCTCATGGTGGTGATGCCGGGGCTTGTCGATGAAACAGACTCCTGGTGAATAATCCGGCATGTGTCCGTAAAGCGGGATATTTCATCCCGGGTGGCACATGCAACAATTATATCAGTTGTCATGAATCAAGCGGGCCAGGGCTGCCAGGGCCGCCAGGTAGCCTTGAGGACCCAGGCCTGTCACCTGGCCCGTGACAATATCGGCTATCAGGGATTTGTGCCTGAATGGCTCGCGTTTGTAAATATTGGACAAATGTATTTCTATCACCGGGCAGGTCAAAAGGCACAGTGCATCCCGTATGGCCACGCTGGTATGGGTGAAGGCTGCAGGATTGATGATCAGCCCGTCCGGCTGTTCTTCAAACAGCCACTGGATACGCTCGACGATTTCTCCTTCGTGGTTTGACTGAAAAGTTTCAACTGTCATGCCCAGACGGCCGGCTTCCTTGTCCAGGGCCTGGTTTACCTGTGCCAGGGTCCAGGACCCGTAAATTTCCGGTTCCCGCCGGCCGAGCATGTTAAGGTTGGGTCCATGGATAACATGGACCCGTCCGGATATAGATGACATTGGTTAATACCCCCGCATGTCAGTCGATCATTTCTGCATCGCTGCATCATACCCGAGAGCGAACGCCTTGAGATTCATTTCCAGGAATGCCGGCTTGGTCCTGCGCTTAATGGCTTCTTCCATGCTCTGCCTGGTAAACGGCAGTCTGCCCGAGGCCAGCAGTGCCCCTAAAAGAACGATATTCACCGACATCGGGCTGCCTGCCTGGACAGCCAGGTCCATGGCATCAATGGCAATGAGGCCTGCCGTTTTGGCGGCGATCAGCTTCTTGATGGTGTCCAGTTCCGGATAGACTCCTTTTCCAATGGATACGGTAAAAGGCGGCAGTTTTGCCGTATTGGTAATAACCAGTGTATTCTTGCTGCAACGGTTCAGGGCACGCAGTGTTTCAGACGGCTCAAATCCAACCAGGATGTCGGCTTCTCCATCGGAGATGATATGACTTTGAGCGTCACCAAAAACAATTGCCGATTCAACGACACCTCCGCGCTGGGCCATTCCGTGTATTTCACTCATGCGGACAGCAACGCCTGAAATCAGGGCGGCCTCTCCAAGCACCTTGGATGCCAGAAGATTGCCCTGTCCGCCAACCGCTACGATTATTAATCGGGTAGTTTCCATAATATGATTCCTTATATTGGCTTACTTTTTCAACGGTACAATTGCATTTTCCGGACAGATCTGTGCACAGACAGCACACCCTACACAGGTGTTGGCGTCAATCTTTACCCGGCCGCCTTCCAGGTAAAAAGAAGGGCATGCAATGGTATTGATGCAGTCCTTGTGATCCATGCACTTGGAAGTAACCTGGAATGCCCGGGGTTTGAGAATTTTCAGGCTTTTGGCGAACAGGGCACAGGGTTCCTGTGAGATGACGACGGAAACGCCCTTGTAGGCAAGGGCATCTTTGATGATCTCGATGCTCTTTTTCACCTTGAAAGGCTTGACGATGGAAACGTGTTCCACCCCGAGGGCACGGACCAGGGCTTCAATATTGATCCGGTTGTATCCTGATAGACCCAGCCGTTCCATGTCTACGCCGGGATGGGGCTGGTGGCCGGTCATGGCAGTGATATCGTTTTCAAGGATTACAAGGGTGAAATTGTGATTGTTGAAAATCGCATTTACAAGGCCGGTAATTCCGGAATGGAAAAAGGTGGAATCCCCGATAAAGGAAACTACCTTCTGGTCGGTCGCTTTTGAAAATCCGCAGGACGAACTTACCGAGGATCCCATGCAGATGACAAAATCCCCGGTGCTCAACGGCGGCAGGAATCCCAGTGTATAGCAGCCGATGTCGTTGGGACAGATGATATCCACATCCATCTCTTTTGCTGCCTGCTTTACTTCATAGAACGTTGCCCGGTGGGAGCATCCGGAACACAGGTTGGGAGGCCGCTGCGGAATTTCCGGTACATCGCCGGTATCCACCGGCTGGAGGCCGGTATAAGTGATATCGAAATAATCGGCCATTGCTTTCCTTACCATGGCCGGGTCGTATTCAGACAGCCTTGAGAAAAGGGACGGACTTTTTCCGTTTATGGGTATAGTGATCCCGGCTTCCTGGGCAAAGGCCTTGATGGCTTCTTCCATTACCGGTTCGCCTTCTTCCACGATCAGAACTTTTTCACACGATGCCAGAAATGATTTGATCATGGTTTCGGGCATGGGGTTGGACATGCCGATTCTCAGGACCCGGGTGTCATTTTCAATGCCGAGATCCTTGACTGCATCCATTGCATAACCGTAACTTACACCATTGGCCACGATACCATACCGGCCGTTTCCCGTGATATGGTTGTGGGGGCTGTTGTCGGAAATCGATTTTGCCTCTTTAATTTTTTCAAGGAGCTTGACATGCAGGCGGCGGGATACCGCAGGTACAGTGACGTATCTAAACGGGTCTTTTTCAAACCTGCCCATGGTCACCCTGGGAGCAATGTCATCAAGGGTCACGAATGCATTGGAATGGTTGATCCGGGTTGTAGTCCGTAAAAGAACCGGGACCTTCAAGGTTTCAGACAGCTCAAAGGCGGCTTTTGTCATTTCCTTGGCTTCGGGAATGGAGGAAGGTTCGAGTACGGGAAGGCCGGACAGTTTCCCGTAATACCGGTTATCCTGTTCGTTCTGGCTTGAAAACATGGCAGGATCATCCGCGGTGAGGATAACCATGCCGGCTGTAACACCAACATAGGCAAGGGTCATCAGCGGATCAGCCGCCACGTTCAGGCCGACATGCTTCATCATGCAGAAGGTCCTGACTCCTGAATTGGCAGCTGCTGCGGCCACTTCAAGGGCCACTTTTTCATTGGTGCTGTATTCAAAATACAGGTCCGTTTCCTGGGATATCTGGAACAGGTTGAGTGAGATTTCAGAGGAAGGGGTGCCCGGGTATGTGGTGGCAAATGCCACACCGGCTTCAACCGCCCCCCTGGCGATGGCTTCATTTCCCAGAAGCATTATCTGCTCTCCGGTTCTGTCACTTAAAAGTTTATGCATACAGTCTCCTTAATAGTTAAGCTGGCAGATGCCATGTTTTTTATGTGTAAAGTTTTTCTGCATGTTCCAGGGATACTGCATAACCCTTGAAACCATCGATTTCTTCACATGAATGAATGGCATTGGAAGCAAAAAATCCCTCCACCATCGTTTTTTCGCCGTGTCTTATCAAACCCATGAATAAAACCGGGACCAGCCTGATATTGTCCTTTCCGTTCTTTACGGCAAAATCCATAGGCTCCTTTGTCTGGTATACCGCGAAAAGGTCCTGCTGGGCGGGCATAATCTGGACAATTTCAGGATGGTGGTGGTGATCGTGGTCATGGGTATGTTCCGTGCAGTGGTTACACATGGTGGTCTCCCTTTCCTTGTTATGTTGGAGTTTTTGCCTGTACCGCTTCAAACATCAGGGTATAGACCTTCGGGATCCCGGCTTTTTTCATTTTTTCCAGTGCAGCCTGTGTATCATAAGGGATAAACCGATGCTCCAAAGTGTTTTCTCCGGTATCCCAGATAATATACCTGGCTTTATTGTAGCCGTCCCGTGGCTGTCCCACACTTGGGCAATTTATAATATATCGGTTGGTTTTTGCAAGCAAAACAGTGTTTTTTGGAAAACTTTTCTTGGTCAGGCCGGCAGGTGTAAGTTCGTATAGCCTTGACTGGTGGGTGTGTCCGATAAAGGTAACAGGCTGTGAAATAGAGCGGATGCATCTTGTAATTCGGGTGTCAGAGAGCCTGAGAATATAGGTGGTTACAGAATCCGGGGGCATACCATGAACAAACCGGGCGTTGTGCCATACTGTAAACCGGTCCAGGTTCAGTGTGAATTTCTTGGAAGCCTCGGACATCAATGCGGCATTGATTTCCAGCGCCTGCAGGGCGAATGGATTGAATGTCCGCCGGCAGACCGTATCGTGCAAAGCCATTTCATGATTGCCCATCACGGACAGGACATCATGCTTTTTAAGGCAGGTGATGACCATGTCGGGATCCGCACCATAGCCGATATTGTCACCCAGGGAGATGATTTTGCGGACCTGCCTGGACCTGATATCTTCCATAACGGCTGCCAGGGCTTCATAGTTGCTGTGGATGTCCGAAATAACCGCAAGTTTCATATTACCGTGCCAGGTTCTGCAGTTCCTGTTTGTCGAAAGTGTAGACTGAATTGCAGTGATGGCACCTGGTTTCCAGGGGAAACGGGCCGTTTTGAATCATCTCTTCCAGGTCAGCTCCGGGCAGATTTTTTACATGACCTGCCATTTTTTCCTTTGAGCAGCGGCAGAAAAATTCCACCCTTGTATTTGAAAGAAACGAAGGCTGCAGTTCTTTGAATTCATTTTGAATCAGGGATACCGGGTCCATGCCCACTGCAAAATATTCACCCGCCGGCGGTGCGGCTTCAAGTATGCTTTCGGCAAGGCTTATCTGCTCATCCGTGACACCGGGAAGGGCCTGGAGGAAAATACCTCCGGCTCCGGCAACTTTATCCTCGGAGTCAAAGTATACATTCAGCCTCAGGGCGGTTGGAATCTGCTCGGACTGAACATAATAATTGGCCAGGTCCTGGGCCAGTGTTTTGTATGCCAGTTTGATCTTGCCTGAGTAGGGTGAAGGTGCGTCTTCCAGGTACCTTGTCACAACAAGGTATCCATCCCCGAAAAGGGAGGACAGAGATTGGATTTCATCGGTTTGGCCTATTTGAATCCGGGGGTTTTTCAAAAAACCCCGGATCTCGCCAAACCCGTTTCCTTCAACATCCAGGCCGCCGACGGGACCGTCACACTGTAACTGAATGCTGATCCGGTCTTTTCCCTTGAGCAGGCTGCACATCAGGGCGGTGGCGATATAGGCCTGGCCGAGTACAAGGGTTTCAAGGTTCCCGAGTTCATGGTTGGCCTGCATTTCATTGACCATGCGGGTGGTTTTGACGACAGCGCCCCTGAGCATTTTATCCGCCATGACAAACCGGTGGAGCCTGTCTTCGGAAGATGCTGTCAGGGCGGCTTTGCGACTTTCAAAAATGTTTTTTTTAATCATTTGATATCGATTGTATCCTTCATGGGCCGGCCATGTTTCTGTCAAGAGTTCTGTATTGTACTGCCCGGGCAACATGCCCGCTCGTTATTCTATCATTTTTTTCAAGATCCGCAATGGTCCGGGCCACTTTTAAAACTGAATGGATTGCCCTGGGTGAAAATCCAAGCTTGGAGGACGCCCTGGAAAGAAGGGCGCGGGAGGATGAATCAAGCCGGCAATGATCCTGGATCATGGCCGGGGTCATCTGGGCGTTGCTGAAAATAAAAGCGGATTTGAATCTTTCGGCCTGGATGCGCCTGGCCGCTTCAACCCTTTTGCGTATCTGCCGCGAAGTCTCTCCTGCCGTTTTCCGGGTCAGTTCTTCAAATGCTATTCCGGGCACATCGATATGGATATCCATGCGGTCGAGCAGGGGCCCGGACAGCCTGGCCCGGTATTTTGATATCTGGGTTAAAGAACAGGTGCAGGTGTTGACATTATCGCCAAAATATCCGCACGGACAGGGGTTCATTGCCCCTACCAGCATGATCTGGCTTGGAAAGATCGCGTTCTGTCCGGCCCTGGCGATGGTGATCCTCCCATCCTCGAGCGGCTGACGAAGCACTTCAAGGACATTTTTTTTGAATTCAGGCAATTCATCCAAAAATAAAACACCGAAATGGGCCAGGCTGACCTCGCCGGGTTCGGGCCTGGGGCCTCCGCCAACCATGCCGGCATCGGAAATGGTGTGGTGGGGGGCTCTGAAAGGGCGACGGGTTATCAGCGGAAGTTCTTTGGGATTCAGTCCCTGTACCGAGTAAACCTGTGTGACTTCGAGGGCTTCGTCAAAGGAAAGGGGCGGCATTATTGAAGGAATATGCCTGGCCAGCATACTTTTTCCTGATCCCGGCGGCCCGGTCATGAGCAGGTTGTGGTGTCCGGCAGCGGCAATTTCAAGAGCCTGTTTGGCATGCTGCTGGCCATGAATGTCAGCCATGTTTTCGAGCGGCTGATGCTCCTGTCCGTCCAACAGGCTGTCAAGATCCAGCCTGCATTTTTCAAGGCTCCTGTGACCGGTAAAAAAGGCCGCTATATCGTTGAGATGTGAGGCGCCGTATACATCTATTCCTTTTACGACTGCGGCTTCATGCCGGTTGCCAAACGGGACCACGATACTTTTTAGACCATGGCGCCTTGCAGCCAGTGCCACTGAGAGAGTACCGTTGACGCGCTTGATCCTTCCGTCGAGGGACAGTTCTCCCATGAACAGATAACCATCGAGCATGTCCGGATTGATAATATCCGAAGCGGCCAGGATGCCAACGGCAAGAGGAAGATCAAGCCCGGTCCCCGTTTTTTTTATATCCGCCGGTGCCAGATTGATGGTAACACGGTCCATGGGAAATTGATATCCGCAGTTCGTGATGGCGGTTTTTACCCTTTCCCGGCTTTCCCTGACAGCAGCCTGGGGGAGTCCCACAATTTGAAATACCGGCAGACCGTATGATATATCAGCTTCAACATCGACAATCAGTCCCTCTATGCCTGCCACTGCGCCGGATTTTACTTTTGACAGCAAGTTGATTCTCCATTTTATCGTTTTCGTCAACCGTATACGAAATATCATAAAACAGGTCTTCTGGCCAAAGAAATTTTACATTTGTTTGATTTGTATTCTTAAATCAGATATACATAGATAAATTGTATGATACCAATTGAACAATGTAAGGATAATGACAACATATCATATGCAGAAAACTATTGCCCGGCCTGTTTCCTGTAAAGGTGTAGGAGTCCATTCCGGCAAGGAAATACAGATGACTGTTCATCCGGCCCGGGAGAATCACGGGATCAAATTCCGGAGGGTTGATCTGCCGGGGACGCAGGATATACAGGCCCTTTTCAAAAGGGTGGTCGATACCAGTCTTGCAACGGTGATAGGCGTAAATGGCGCCATTGTTTCAACTATCGAGCATCTTCTGGCGGCTTTTACCGGGCTTGGTATCGATAACGCCCTGGTGGAAGTGGATGACTATGAAATGCCTATTATGGACGGCAGCGCCAGGGAATTTGCACGCCGGCTCTCCCGTGCCGGTCTCGAAAGCCAGGGTGCCCCCAGGCATTTTTTTATTGTCAAACGGGTTGTTGAAATCAGGCAGGATGATAAATTTGTGATGGTACATCCGGACAAGGGATTCAAGATCACCTGTTCTATCGATTTCGATCATCCGCTTATCGGGGTTCAATCCCTGAGTTATGACTGTGAAAAGCATGATTTTGAAGCAGATATAAGCCATGCCAGAACATTCGGTTTTGTCAGGGACCTGGACTACTTGAGGATGTTCAGCCTGGGCAAGGGAGGCAGCCTGGATAACGCCATTGTCATCGACCAGGACAGGGTGTTGAACTCGGACGGATTGCGCTGTCCGGATGAATTTGTAAGGCATAAGATACTGGACAGTCTGGGTGACTTTTCCCTTCTGGGGATGCCGCTGCAGGGTCATATTGTCACGCATAAATCAGGACATACATTAAACCACCTGTTTATTCAAAAATTTCTCGAGGAAAAAGATGCCTGGGAGACCGGACCAGTTAAAAAACAATAACCGCGCACGGCAGGGCCGTTACAGCCTGGTTTGTGCCCTGACGATTCTCCTGGCCTGCTGCCATGTCTGCTGGCCCCCTGCACATGCATTTGCCGGTGACAAGCCTGAATTGAAAGATATCCGTCTGGCCAATACCCGTGATGACCTGATAACTTATTTTGAAGTCGGGGGTGCATTTACAGAAAAAACCATCCAGCGGGTTATGAGCGGGATTCCAACGACATTTACATTTTATGTATCCCTTTACCGCAATGAGGGAACCTGGTTCGATAAAAAAATGTCTGATATCGAATTTCATTCTACCCTGAAATACAGCAGCATGAAAAAAGAGTTTTCGGTTTCGCGTCCCTGGAAATCTGAAAAACCTGTGGTCACAAAATCATTTGATGAAGCAGTGCAGCTGATGACAAATGTCAACAATGTAAGGGTGGCAGGCATCCATGACATGGTCAAGGGGGAGAAATATCAGATACGGATCAAGGCACAGCTGGAGAAGATCACACTTCCGCTTTATCTTCACTATGTTTTATTCTTTTTATCATTATGGGATTTTGAGACGGACTGGTACCTGATAAATTTTACCTACTGATCCAGTATTTTTATCCCCGGGACAGGGCGAATCACAGCAGGGTGACGGCCAGGTTATGGAAAAAACCAGCGCAGCAAAACACAAACGGAAAAAAGAGATCATCCTGATCTTTGCAATCCTGGTCCTGGTTGCAATCCTGACCTTTATCGAGACCCGCATAACGAGTTTCGGCAGTGATTTTCCAGTTTCCAGCACCGTTCTGATGTTCATTTTGATCAATTTGAACCTGCTGCTTTTACTGGCACTGATTCTGCTGGTTTTTCGGAACCTGGCCAAACTCTATTACGAAAAAAAGAACAATATTCTTGGCTCAAAGCTGAAAACACGCTTGACGGCCGCATTTATCACATTGGCGCTTCTGCCTACCAGCGTGTTGTTTTTCTTTTCAATCCACTTTATTTCATCCAGCCTGGCGTTCTGGTTCAATGTGCCCATTGAACAGACGCTGGACAGTTCTTTGTCGGTCGGTCACAAACTGTATGGTTACATCGAGAGCAAAAATATATTTTTCGCCCAGCGGGCTGCATACCAGATACATTCAAGGAAATTATATCTTGAAGAAAATTACGAGAAACTTTCAAGATATACCCAGGTGGTGCAGCGGGCATTTGACCGCAGCGGTGTCGAGGTTTATTCCCCCGAGGCCAAACGTATAAGCCTTTCGCTGGAGCCAACCCTTGAAAACCAGTATTTCGGGCTGCTCACCAGTGATGAACTGGTCCGGATACCGGAGTCGGCAGAGACTGGAACCATTATCCAGGAAACAGGGACAGGCGAACTTGTCCGAACCGTATGTCCCATACCCTATGGTGAAGACCCTCAACAGGCCAGGGCATTTTTGGTCATCACCACATGGATCTCCCCGGAACTGGTCGAGGATCTGAGAGCAATATCCAACGGAATAGAGGAATACCACCAGTTGAAAATGGCAAAGAAACCGGCCCAGCTTTCCAATTATATCGCATTGACAATTGTTGCGCTGCTGGTCATTTTCTGCGCCATATGGTTCGGCTTTCAACTGGCGGAATCTATAACCATTCCGCTGGCCAAATTTGCCGAAGGCACCCAGCGGGTTGCCCAGGGAGATTTGAATTATCAGATTGATTTCAAGACCGATGATGAACTCGGAATGCTCATTGAAAACTTTAACTCCATGACAAAGGAGCTTGCCGTCGGGCGTGAGAAACTGGCCCTTTCCGATAAGCTTCTCCGGCAGCAGTATGAGGAACTTGAAAAAAGCCGCCGTTACATGGAGATCGTATTGAAGCATATTTCCGCCGGGGTTATTTCGATTGACAACCAGGGCATAATAACCACCATGAACAAAGCGGTTGAATCCATGCTCAACATGAAGAGTGAATTGGTGCTGAACCGGGATTACCGGCAGATACTGGGCGGCAGGGATATGTCCCTGGCCGGGGAGATTTCCAAGAAAATTGCAGCCGGGATCGAAAGCGATGAGTTTCCTGTAGTGATCTCCATTGATGGGAATCCCAGGCAGCTGTCCATTCATTTCAATATCCTCAAAGACGACACTGGCAGGCATATTGGGTTTGTGCTGGTTTTTGACGACCTGACTGAACTTGAAAAAGCCCAGCGTGTGGCTGCCTGGAGGGAAGTGGCCCGGCGAATGGCCCATGAAGTGAAAAACCCTTTGACACCAATAAAACTTTCTGCCCAGAGACTGAAACGCAAATACGGCAAGATGATCAACGATGAAATATTCGATACCTGTACAAGGACCATTGTTGTTCATGTCGATCTGATCCGGAACATGGTGAACCAGTTTTCTACTTTTGCCAGGTTTCCGGATGCCAATATGAACAGGTGCCGGATTGAAAACATCATTGAAGAAACCCTTGCATTATATCGCGAGGGCCTTGAGGATGTCGATATCCGGGCGTTTTACAGCGACAACCTCCCGGTGCTGTACCTTGATCACCAGCACATGAAACAGGCATTTATCAATCTTGTGGACAATGCAGTCGCGGCTGTCAATAAAAAAGGCATGATACGCATCGATGTGGTACATGACCCGATTTTGAAAATTGTGCGGATTGAAATAGCTGACAATGGAAAAGGTATTTCAGATATTGAAAAAACAAAGCTGTTCGAACCGTATTTTTCGACTAAAAAATCAGGCATGGGCCTCGGGCTGGCGATTGTCAGCTCTATTATTACAGATCACCATGGGGTCATCCGGGTACAGGACAACAAGCCCGCTGGTGCAAAATTTATCATTGAGCTGCCGGTCACATGATCAAGGGCAGGTAACGACAGGAGAAAGAGTATGTACCCAGCAGTATTAATCGTGGATGATGAAACCACCATTATCGAATCCCTGGAAGGCATCCTTTCCGACGATGGTTTCGAGGTTATGCATGCCCATAATGGGTACGAGGCTCTCAAACAGATTGAAATCCACTCCCCGGATATTGTATTGCTGGATATCTGGATGCCGGGCATGGACGGGATCGAGACTCTCAAGGAAATCAAGAAGGAACATCCGAGTCTTCCGGTTGTCATGATTACCGGTCATGGCAGCATCGAGTCGGCCGTAGAGGCGACCAAGTCCGGGGCCTATGATTTTCTTGAAAAGCCGCTCTCCATAGACAAGGTAATGGTCACGATCAACAATGCTCTTAATTTCAGGCGGCTTGAAGAGGAGAACAAGTACCTGAGAAAAAAAACCATTGCACGCAATTCCATCAACGGAGTCAGCCCTGCAGTGCAGAAACTGTACAAGGAAATAATGGCCTCGGCCCCTACCGATTCATCCATATTCATTACCGGTGAGAACGGGACCGGCAAGGAACTTGTGGCAAGGACAATTCACCAGTTCAGTTCGAGACCTGAAGAACCGTTTATAATTATCAACTGTGCTGCTATACCCGAGGACAGTATTGACAGTGAATTGTTCGGGTATGAAAAAGGTGTTTTCAAGGATGCGCCGGCCAAGAGCAAGGGGAAGTTTGAACTGGCGTCAAGCGGCACCCTGTTTCTGGATGAAATCGGAGATATGAATATCAACACACAGGCCAGGATTTTACGAACCCTCGAGTCCAAAACATTCCAGAGGATCGGCGGCAGCAGGACGATGCAGATGGATGCCAGGATTATAGCTTCAACCAATAAAGATATACAAAAGGAAATTGAAAAAAACAGCTTCAGGGAAGATCTGTTCTTCCGCCTGAATGTCATACCGATCCAGGTTCCGCCCCTTCGGGACAGAAAAGAGGATATCCCCATACTGGTTGATATTTTTCTTGAAAAAGCAGCCGAGAACCAAAGCGGTGAGAAAAAGAAAATCACACCGGCCGCCATGGATCTTTTAACCCGGCAGGCGTGGCGCGGCAATGTCAGGGAGCTGAAAAACCTTGTTGAAAGGTTGACTATCATGACACAGAAGGAGGAGATCGATATTTCCGATATTCCGGAACCCTATTACAGTGTAGAAAATACCGGAGGTGCCGGTGAAAGGCGGCATCTGTTCACCATTGACAACCTGGAGAAAGCCAGGATGGCATTTGAAACTGAATTTGTCCTGAACAAGCTCAAACAGGCCCGCAATGACGTGGCGGCAGTGGCCAGACAACTGGGTACAAGTGAAAAATATATCAAAAAACATATCAGCCACAAGCAGGCCAAATAGATGGGCAGATCAAACAGATGAGAATTATTGCAGGAGCCTGTAAGGGGCGTAAACTTGAACCTGTCAGCGGGCGGCATATTCGGCCGACATCTGACAGGACAAGGGAGGCCGTGTTCAACATGCTTGGCACCAGGGTGCAGCAGGCCCGGGTCCTGGATCTGTTTGCCGGAACAGGGGCGCTTGGACTTGAGGCGTTGAGCCGCGGGGCGGCATTTGCGGTTTTTGTTGACAGCGCTCCCGTTGCCGCTGAGCTGATTAAAAAGAATATCGACAGGTGCCGGATGGCTTCTCAGACACATGTTTACTGTCATGACCTGTTATCGGGTCCGGATTTTTTCATGACAGCGGGCCGTTATGATATAATTTTCATGGATCCGCCATACAGGGAAAAACTGATTGACACACTGATACAAATGCCGGGATTCATGGACCTGATGCATGATGAAACAATCCTTGTGGCAGAGTATATGGTTCATGAGCAGCCGGCCGGCCTGGAAACCGGTTTTGATATATGCAAACAGAAGAAATATGCAAAGACAATGGTGACTTTTTTACAAAAACAAAGACTCCCGAGAGGTGACAGTTCAGAATGAAAAATTCAAAAACAGCAATATATCCGGGATCATTCGATCCGATAACAAACGGCCATATAGACATTGTCGAAAGAGCACTGGAAATTTTTGACACGATTATCATTGCCATTCTTCATAACCCGGCAAAAAAGGCTTTGTTCACGGTTGATGAACGAATGGAAATGATAACAAAAAGTTTTGATCACAATGACAAAATCCAGGTGGATGCTTTTGACGGACTGCTTGTGGACTATGCCAGGATGAAAAATGCAGCTGCCATTGTCAGGGGCATGCGAGCCATTTCCGATTTCGAAAGTGAGTTCCAGATGGCGCTGATGAACCGGCGTTTGTGCCGGGAGGTTCAGACAATATTTTTAATGACCGGTCTGCGGTGGATTTTTACCAGTTCTTCCATCATCAAGGAGGCAGCCCAGTTTGGAGGTGACATTACAGGCATGGTGCCTCCCGGGGTACAAAAGAAACTCAAGGAAAAATTTTTGGTAAAAAAAGGATGACATACTATTGGATCTCTGGCAGCTTAAAATATTTATCAAAGTAGTCGAAACAGGGAGCTTTTCAAAGGCGTCGGAAGCCATTCATCTGACGCAGCCGACCGTGAGTTCCCATATCAAGGATCTTGAAACCCATTTCAACTGCCGCCTGCTGGACCGCCTGGGAAAGGAGTCCATTCCTACCGGTGCCGGCAGGATTCTTTATTCATATGCCCGCAGACTTCTGGATCTTCACAATGAGGCTGAAGGCGCTATCCATGATTTTATGGGCAATATCAAGGGGTCTCTTCTTATCGGGGGCAGCACCATCCCGGCAGGGTATATTATTCCAGGGTTTATCAAACCTTTCAGGTCAAG
Source organism: uncultured Desulfobacterales bacterium (assembly GCA_964397015.1). Lineage (GTDB taxonomy): Bacteria > Desulfobacterota > Desulfobacteria > Desulfobacterales > Desulfobacteraceae > MADRE2. The sequence continues at coordinate 80,274 of CAYNHL010000002.1, forward strand.
GTTCCCCGGGATTGACATATCCGTGATCTCGGGAGATTCCATGCAGGTCATCGGCCATGTTTTGACCGGTAAAGTTGAAATCGGTATTACAGGCGCCATAAAGGATCATCCCGACCTGGTCCGGGAAAAATTGTTGAAAGACGAATTGCGCTTGATTGTTCCGGCAGATCATGAATGGGCCGGTCTCGATGCAGTGGATGCTGACATGCTGAATGATGCGCCGTTCATTGCAAGGGAAGAAGGGTCCGGCACATGGCGTACCCTGTCCGGCGCTCTTTTGAAAGCGGGTTATAATGAGGATCATTTAAAAAGAGTTGTCACTTTCGGGAGTACCACTTCTGTGTTGCAGGGGATTCTCAATCAAGTGGGAGTTTCCATTTTATCTCCCCTGGCGGCTGAAGAATATATCCGTTATGGACGGATGGCAGCCCTGCCGGTTAAAGGTCTGGACCTTACCAGGTATTTTTATTTAATTGCCCATGCACGGCGGGCACAGTCCCCCATATGCAGGGAGTTTGTTTCCCTTGTTCACGAAACTGGATCATCCTGTGCCGGTATCAGGACATGAACAAATTGAGCGGCTCGATATACTCCGGGTCTTTTGTGTCAATGATATCAATTATATGTTTGTACATCCGTTTTTTATGCTCGCCAAAGATAGGCCTCTGTTTTTGAAATGTCCGGGCGAATGCAAGTGCATCTTCCATTAGCTGCTTTGAATTCAGGCTGGCCTTTTCAATGATATGACATTTTTCCAGCTCTCCTGCCGTCAGTCGTCTCCCGGTAAGTTTCATCTCATTGAATTTGTATTCCGGAATCGCTTTTCGTACAAAAGCCACCATGCCGGGTAAAAACGGGATATTGATATCGACTTCAGGAAAACAAAAGAAACCCTTCTCCAGATTCATGAACCTGAAATCACAGGCACAGGCAAGCATGGCGCCGTTTCCGAAAGCGTGTCCATTAATGGCGGCAATGACCGGAACCGGGAACGTAAGACACCTTTTGAAAAGCGCATTACATTCGTATAAAAAGCTTTTAATGGTTGCTGTGTCAATGTCATTGAATTTCTGTCCCAGCCAGTCGATATCGATACCCTGGGAGAAATTTTTTTCATCTGTGGAAGTTATGACGATGGCAGATATCTTCTGATCATCCAGGATACTGTCCAGTGTCTGGTTCATTGCTGTAATGAAATCCATATTCCATTTATTGGCATTGTTCATCATTTTAAGCACGGCGACATGATCGTGTTTTTCCCATTTGATGGCGGCCATGTAAATCTCCTGTGTGAATAGAGTCGGACCCAATAAACTCACCAACTCCGAAAGTTGAGTTAAGCGTTTATGTTACTCTTAATCATTATTGCCAAGGTATTTCAAGGATTATTTTAAAATTTTGGGTCATGGTGCCTTTTTGAGTTTTGTGGTAATATGGACATAACGGAAAATCTGATTGACAATTCAATGTTTTTTTGTTTAGGTTTCCCCTTGACACCCGCATGCATATAAAACAGGCGGTTTACTTTTCAGCGAACAGGAATGCGCCATGATTATCGGACTTGATGTCGGCGGAACACATACGGATGCCGTGATTTTAAGCAAACGCGGCCTCGAACGGAAAGTCAAGGTGCCTACGGACTCTTCAAACCTTTTTCACACGGTGCTTTCCGGGCTGACCGCCCTGCTTGCGGATATCGATCCCAAGCAGATTCAGCGTATCGTAATATCAACCACATTGACCACCAATGCCATCATTGAAAACAAGCTGGACTCCATCGGCATGATTGTATCGGCCGGACCGGGCATTGACCCGGAATCTTTCAGAACAGGCAGGCATTATTATCCGGTGGCAGGATCCATCAATCACCGTGGAAGAGAAAAGGAACCGGTCAATGAACGGCAGATCGAAGCAATCGTCGGGGAATTGAAAAAAGCGGGTATCGAGTGCGTAGGCGTGGTGAGCAAATTCAGTGTCCGAAATCCCGCTCATGAGATTCTTATCAAGCGTATAATGAATAAACATTTCAAGAAAATTTTTTTAGGGCATCACGTATCCGGCAATTTGAATTTCCCCAGGAGAATTGCCACAACTCATCTGAATGCCGCTGTTTTCGGCATGCATAAATCCTTTTTTGAGGCGGTCAAGAAATCCCTGGTTGAAAAGGGACTTACAGTTCCCATCCAGATTCTAAAGGCGGACGGGGGCACCATGACTCTGGACGCTTCAATGGATTTTCCCGGTCAGACAATTCTTTCAGGACCTGCGGCAAGCATTATGGGTGCCATTCCCCATGCCCCTGCGGATGCGGATACCCTTGTGCTGGATATAGGAGGAACCACAACGGATTTTGCAGTGCTGGTCAACAAGGTGCCCCTTTTGGAACCTGTCGGAATCCGCCGGGGCAGGTATAAAAGCCTGATCCGGTCACTTCGTACTTATTCAAAAGGAATCGGTGGTGATTCCGCCATCCAGGTAAAGGATTCGAAACTCATGATCGGTCCCGGCCGTAAAGGACCGGCCATGGCATTTGGAGGACCCTGCCCGACTCCCACCGATGCCCTGGTTTTCCAGGGAGTTATGGATACCGGCGACCGCAGTCTGTCTGAAAACGGCATCCGGCAGATATCTGACCAGCTCGGGATATCCATGGCCGACACAGCGGCAAGGATAATTGAAAAAACCTGCAAAATGATTCTGGGCCGGGCATTTAAAATGGTGGACCGGATTAATGAAAAACCGGTATACACGGTACATGATTTTCTTGAAGGCTATAAAATAATTCCAAAGAAAATTTTGCTTCTCGGGGGGCCGGCCAAGTATTTCGCGCCTGAAATCCAGGCTCTTTCAGGGATTGATACCGATGTAGTGCCACAATACTCCGTTGCCAACGCCATTGGTGCAGCGACCGCCAGAACAACCTGCGAGGTATCCTTGTTCGTCGACACCGAACAGGGGATCGCCACGGCGCCGGAAGAAGATTTTGCCGAACCTGTTTCCAAGACATACACAGAAGATGATGCCGTTGAAACTGCCTATAACCTGCTGAGAGAAAAAGCACTCAATTCAGGCGCTGACCCGGAAAACCTGGAAGATGTCGAAGTGGTGGAATTCCAGAAGTTCAATATTGTTCGTAATTTTTCACCCAGGGGAAAGCTGTACCGGACTAAAATTCAACTCAAGCCCGGCCTGATAAAAGGATTTGAAACCGTGTGCCAGAAAATGGAGAGGGAATGATGCAGCACGCCAAACATAAAACCGGCCTGGTTTTTTTCCCTGCATTTGACTGGGCCATCGATCCTACACACCCGGAAAGAGAAGAGCGGTTGCTGTATACACAGGACCAGGTTCTGGAAGAAGGCGTTTTTGATATTGAAGGTATAGTGGAATACAAACCGGAGATGATCTGTGCGGATGATATCCGGCGGGTTCATTTCTGTGTTCCGGATGAAGCGTCCATTACAACCCAGTCACATTTGATCAGTGCAGGCGGTGCTGTAGCTGTTGCAAAGGCGGTCATGCGAAAGGAAGTGGAAAAGGGATTCGCACTGGTACGTCCTCCCGGTCATCATGCCATGCGGGTGGCCCACGGTGGTCGGGGGTTCTGCTATATCAACATGGAAGCCATCATGGTAGAATACTTGAGGTCTCAGCACGGTATCAAAAAAGTTGCGATAATCGATACAGACTGTCATCATGGCGACGGCTCCAGTGACATTTACTGGCATGACCCGGATGTGCTGTTTGTCTCCCTGCACCAGGACGGCAGAACCATGTATCCCGGAACAGGATTCCCCAGTGATCTCGGTGGTCCCAATGCAAAAGGATACACATTGAACATTCCCCTGCCGCCCGGAACTTCTGCAGAAGGCTACCTTTACGTGATACGCAATACCGTTCTGCCCATACTCAAGGAATTCGGAGCTGATATTGTCATTAATTCAGCCGGGCAGGACAATCACTACACCGATCCGTTGACCAACATGAATTTTTCAGCCCAGGGATATGCCGAGCTTACTGAGCTGCTCAAAGCTGATATCGCTGTCCTGGAAGGCGGATATGCCATTGAAGGCGCACTTCCCTATGTGAATCTGGGCATTATTCTGGCAATGGCCGGCCTGGATTATTCAGGTGTGATCGAACCTGATTTCGACCCGGAAAAGCTCAGGCAGTCTGTAAGTATTACGGACAAAATTAAAAAAACATCTGATGTGATCAATTCCTATTGGGAAAAACGTGACCAGATGCGCCAGGATGCTTCAGACAAGCCCGGAGATATTATTAGCCGCCATCGTGAAATTTTTTATGATACGGACAATATCTTTGAACGCCAGAAAGAAAGCGTACGTGTCTGCCACGAGTGCGGAGGCAGCCTTGAAATAGAATCCCACGCCACGCCGGGCCGGCATATCCTTGCAGTCCACATTCCGCTGAATGCCTGTAAGGACTGTATTGAACAAGGATACAAGTTTTATGAAAAGGCTGACAAAAACAAGTTTCATTTTGTTTTTCTCCAGGACCGCCCACAAGGATTGTACAGCATAAAGTGACATTCGATTCCAGTCTGAGATTCAAGAACTTGACCATCCGGGCACGTATCATCGCTGCAATCCGGGATTTTTTCTGCAACCGGGGATACCTTGAGATCGAAACCCCGGTACGCAACAAGGAGATGATTCCAGAAGCGCATATTGATGCCGTGACATCTGAGAACTGGTTCCTCCAGGCATCTCCCGAGCTGTGCATGAAACGTCTTTTATGTACAGGTCACGACAGAATTTTTCAGATATGCAGGGTCTTTAGAAAACAGGAAAGGGGGCGACTGCACCTGCCTGAATTCACTCTCCTGGAATGGTACACCAGGGATTCGGATTACAGGGACCTGATGACCCAGATAGAATGCCTGGTCCGGTACGTGGCAAAAAAGGCAGGGTATGGCGGTAAACTGGATTACCAGGACAATTCCGTAGAAATCGATGCCCCGTGGCAGCGCCTGACCGTGGCTGAATCATTCACGCGGCATGCCGGCAT
>CAYNHL010000003.1:0-69467 GCA_964397015.1 uncultured Desulfobacterales bacterium
ATAGGAAAAAAAGCGGTTGTGACATCTTTTTCAAGGAATTCATATCCGGAACTGTCCAGGATGGGGGTGCGCCAGGTCCAGGGTGATCTCGCGGATGCCGGGGCAGTGGACAGCGCGATAAAGGGGATGGACATCGTGTTTCATGTTGCGGCCAGGCCCGGAATATGGGGGCCCTATGCCGAGTATTTTGCCGTAAATGTCAAGGGAACCCGGAACGTGATAGAGTCCTGTATCAAGCACCGGGTGAACCAGCTAGTCTATACCAGTTCTCCAAGCGTGATTTTTACGGGATCAGACATGGAAGGGGTCGATGAAACAGTTCCCTATCCACAAACCTTTCACGCTCCGTATCCGGAAACCAAGGCCCTGGCGGAACAGGCAGTGATCGCTGCCGGGCGGCATGAACTGCCCACCATAACCCTGAGGCCGCACCTGATCTGGGGACCGGGGGACAATCACCTGGTGCCGGGTATAATTTCCCGAGCCGGCCGTCTTCGCAAAATAGGGAACCTGAACGACAGGGTGGACACCATTTACATAGACAATGCGGCAGGTGCCCATATCCTGGCAGCCAAGGCACTTGAGCGCAATCCTGCGCTTTCAGGCAATGTATACTTTGTCAGCCAGGATGAACCCGTATCAAAATGGGACCTGGCAAATGAATTTCTTGCCGTTGCAGGCCTGCCTCCCATAAAGGGTCATATTTCCGCCCGGGGTGCAGTTGTTGCCGGCGCTTTGTGCGAGTTCAGCTACAGGCTTTTTTGTATCAAAAAAGAACCGCCAATGACTGTTTTTGCGGCAAGAGAGCTGGCAACCTCACACTGGTTTGATATCTCGCGGGCCAAAAGAGACCTTGGATATGTACCGGCTGTTTCCATCCAGGAAGGCCTGCATCGCCTGAAAGAATGGTTTTCAAAAAATGGAAATGCTCATGAAACCGCTTTTGATTCGTAAAATAGTCAAATGGTATGAAAAAACAGGCAAGTGCCTGATATTTGCCGTAAAGGGCTTTACAGAGGACCAGTGTGTGCTGAGAGCATCGGCCCTGACCCTTTACACCCTTTTGTCCATTGTTCCGGTGATGGCCATGGCCTTTGGGGTAGCCAGGGGTTTCGGCATGCAGAAACTCCTGGAAAAGGAGCTTTATATCCGTTTTCCGGGCCAGGATGAAGTGATCAGCACTGTCATCTCTTTTTCCAATAACCTGCTGGAAGGAACCAGAAGCGGATTGATGGCCCTTTTAGGAGTTCTCATTCTGCTGTACTCCGTGGTGAAGATGTTCAATCACATTGAAAACGCCTTCAATACAATCTGGTGGATCAAGAAGGGACGTTCCTGGATACGAAAGTTTGCTGACTATATAGCACTTTTTATCACTGCACCGCTGCTGATGGTGTTGTCAGGAAGCGCCACGATTTTTGTTTTAACCAAACTAAAAGAGGTGCTTGCAGCCCTTGACATCCCCTACATTGTCATGGTGCTGATATCAACCGGATTTAAAATTCTGCCCTTTGTCACCATCTGGGTATTGTTCGTTTTTTTCTACCTTTTTATTCCCAACACAAAGACATCCATCCGGGCGGCCCTGGCAGGCGGGATAATTGCAGGTACCGTTTTTCAGCTGGGCCAGATGCTGTACGTCAATTTCCAGGTGGGGGTTTCCCATTACAATGCAATATACGGAAGCTTTGCGGCATTGCCGCTGTTTCTCATCTGGCTCCAGGCAAGCTGGATCATCCTGCTGCTCGGAGCGGAAATTGCATTTGCCTGGGAAAATATCCAGATCCTCGAGACCCGGAACCTGAATTACCAGGATATCAGCCCGCGGATGAAAAAACTCATGCTGCTGCGGGTGGCACTGGTGAGCATAAAGCGTTTTCTGGAGGGTCGAAGCGCCCCTTCGGATACAGCTATCTGTGACGAAACCGCCATTCCGCTGCCCATTGTCAGGCAGGCTCTGACAGTGCTTCAGGACTGCGGGATACTGTCCGAGGTAGTGCTGGCTGAAGGTTATGGGTATGCACCGGCCCATGATATCGATTCCATGACTGTCAGCCGTATTATTCAGGCATATGAAGCTACGGGCGATCCACTGGTGCAGGTTCCCGATACCCTCGAGTACCAGGCGCTTGAACAAAGCCTGGCCGCATTTGAAGCAGCTGCGATGCAAAGCCCCGGCGACCGCCGACTCAAAGATATTTAGAATGAAGCATATTCTTGCCATAGATCTTGGAACTTCAGGCCCGAAGGTGGCTCTTGTATCGGCGGAAGGTCGCATACTGGACCATGAATTTGAAAAAACCCGAACCTTTTTTTTGCCCAGGGGCGGGGTAGAGGAAAGTCCTAATGACTGGTGGCAGAGCATCGTCAAAGCCACCAGGCGCCTGATGACCAGGCACTCAGGACTTGCAGACAGCGTTGACGCTGTCTGCTGTACCAGCCAGTGGTCAGGGACCGTGGCGGTCGATAAATACGGCACCCCGCTGATGAACGCGATCACCTGGATGGACTCAAGGGGCGCGCCTTATGTAAGGGCCATCACCGGCGGACCTGTCCGGGTGGAAGGGTACAGCCTTTTCAAGTTGATCAAATGGATTCGCATTACCGGCGGCGTTCCCTTGAAAAGCGGCAAGGACCCCATAGCCCATATCCTGTTCATCAAGAACGAATATCCGGATATTTACCGCCGGACCTTTAAATTCCTGGAGCCCAAGGATTATCTCAACCTCAAGCTGACCGGCCGATTTTATGCCTCCACCGAATCCATTGCCCTGCACTGGGTCACTGATAACAGGGATATCGACAATATTGACTATCATGACGGTTTGATTAAAATGTCAGGGATTGACAGGGACAAGCTGCCGGAGCTGAAAAAAGCCGTGGATATTGCAGGCCCTTTGACAAAAGAAGCGGCCCGGGATTTAGGACTTTCTCCCGGTATCAGCGTGGTAATGGGAACCCCGGACCTGCATTCGGCTGCACTGGGCTCCGGAGCGGTGGCGGACTATGAAGGCCATTTGTATATCGGTACTTCATCATGGCTGTTATGTCACCTGCCGTACAAGAAGACGGATATTTTTCATAACATGGGTACCCTGCCTTCGGCCATACCGGGAAAATATCTATTGATCAACGAGCAGGAAACCGCGGGGGAGACACTGAATTTTTTAAAGGACAGTGTCTTTTTTCCGGATGACGGCCTTACCCCTCCCTGTGATAAAGATGTTCACGAAGAATTCAACCGCCTGGCGGCCTGCGTTGAACCGGGCAGCGGCAACCTTGTTTTCACGCCCTGGCTCAACGGGGAACGGACGCCGGTGGAAGATCACCTGGTCAGGGGTGGATTTCACAACATGTCCCTGTCCACCACCCGGGCTCACGTGGTGAGGGCTGTAATGGAAGGCGTGGCCATGAATTCAAGATGGCTGCTCACCCATATCGAAAAAATGACAAAACAAACCATGCCCCATATCAATATTATCGGCGGCGGAGCCCAATCCGACCTGTGGTGCCAGATCCATGCCGATGTTTTGAAAACGACCATCAGGCGTGTAAAAGATCCTATCCTGGCCAACATGAGGGGCGCAGGATTTTTAGGTGCCGTGGCGATGGGTCATCTTACCTTTGAGCAGATCCCTGGAAAAATCGAGATAGATGCAACCTTTATCCCGGAACCTGCCCACAGGAAGACTTATGATCGCCTTTTCAAGGCCTTTTTGGATATTTATAAAAATAATAATGCCATATACCGGCGGTTAAACAGGTTTTAACGAAAAAAACTTTAAAAGGACAACATGAAATCTTGGATGGTAAAATTGATTCCAGGCTGGATGGGCCGGCTGTTTGAAAAATCTTTGAAAAAAATTCCCTTTGTTCAAAGGCGTATAGACCAGGAGATCAACAGGGTGATGGCGGAAATGGAGTCCGCTTTAAAACCCTATAAATCTATTACAGCTTCTCATACGGTACTCCCCTCGACCGGTGTCAGTGAAGAACAGATACTGTCCGAGATCGAGGCCATGAACCTGAAAGAACAGGACCGCTGGAAAGACGGATATGTATCAGGTGCGGTCTACCACGGCGACCAGGACCACATCGAATTTTTGAACAAGGTCTATGCAATGACCTCCCAGAGCAATCCTCTGCATTCTGATCTATGGCCCAGTGCAGCCAAGTATGAATCCGAAATTATCCAGATGACCGCCCGCATGCTTTCGGCAGGGGTCGTAAAGGATACCGGGGTTTGCGGTACGGTGACATCCGGGGGAACGGAAAGCATCCTGCTGGCCATGAAAACCTACCGGGATGCGGCCCGGATCAAAAAAGGAGTCAAGCGCCCGGAGCTTGTGGTGCCGGTGACCGCACATGCAGCATTTGACAAAGCCTGCCAGTATTTCAATATAAGGATCAGGCATGTACCGGTGGATGGAGGTTTTTGCGCAGATGTAAAGGCGGTGAGAAAAGCCGTGAATAAAAACACGATTGCCATAGTGGGGTCGGCCCCCTCTTTTCCCCATGGTGTAATCGATCCCATAGAAGCCATGTCCGAAATCGCCCTGGAAAAAGATATCGGGTTCCATACCGATGCCTGCCTTGGAGGGTTTGTTCTGCCATGGGCCCGGGAGCTTGGATATGACGTGCCGCCCTTTGATTTCAGCCTCAAAGGAGTGACTTCCATGTCGGCAGATACCCATAAATACGGTTACGCGGCAAAGGGAACCTCTGTAGTGCTCTACCGGAGTCAGGAACTACGTCATTTCCAGTACTATACCATCACGGACTGGCCCGGGGGACTGTATTTTTCACCAACCTTTGCCGGCAGCCGACCGGGAGCGCTTAGTGCAGCGTGCTGGGCCGCCATGCTCAAAATGGGAAAAAAAGGGTATCTTTCAGCCACCCGCAGGATACTGGCAGCGGCCGATACCATAAAGGCAGGCATCCGGCAGATCCCGGAACTCAAAATCATGGGGAACCCCCTCTGGGTCGTGGCTTTCAGTGCTCCCGGCCTGGATATTTACCGGGTCCTGGACGTGATGTCTTCAAAGGGCTGGAGCCTGAACGGGCTGCACAGGCCGGCCTGTGTCCACATTGCCGTTACCCTGCGCCATGCGCAGGCGGGGGTGGCTGAACGTTTCGTGTCCGATCTGGAAAAAGCCGTGCAGGCGGTCAAGGCCGAGCCGCCCTCAAAAACCGGCATGGCTCCGGTTTACGGAATGGCAGCCACCCTGCCGGCCCGGGGGATCGTTTCAGATATCCTGAAAAAATACCTGGATATGTATTACAGGACCTTCCCGGAATAAGTAAAATTACTATGGCTGTTCGGAACTGTCATCGAAGTCAGGATGGGTTTTGATCCACTTTTCCACAAGCGCTGCAAAATCATGAAAATCGGACAGCCGTTTTTTGAAAATGCCGTAAACCACTTCGTCATCAATTTTTTCATACCGGTGGACCAGCATGTTCCTGAATGATGCCATATTCTGGAATGTCAGCAGTTGTCCGGCCGGTATCACACCCTGTTCATTCAATATCAGAAACAGATCCCGGTATCCGGCTGGCTCTCTCCAGGAAAAAAAAGAAACAAAATGGTTGGCTATGTCAAACATCTCTTCGATGGCAAGGTGAAGATATCTTTCCACAAACGCCCTGATCCGGGCATCCTGGTTATATTTTCCCCAGGTGATATCATCGGCTGTCTCCAGTCCGGAAATGTAATACAGCAGGTTGGATATTTTTCTGGAAATTAATTCCCGGTCGACCATGCTACCCCGCAAGTCTTTTATAGAGAAAACGGGTGTCCAGGTATTGGCTGCGGGATGTTGTTTCCTGACGGATCCGTTCCGACGTATCCCTCTCATAGATTGGGTAACCGTATTTCAGGATTTGGTGCTGGAGCAGTACCCCTGCCTGATGAAAGATCACCAGGTCCACATCCCGGCCAAGCAGGTTTGATAAAGCCGTTTCCATTGAAATTTTTTCAAACCCGTCAATGCAATCGGTGCACATGATAGCAATATCCAGGTCACTGGAAGGGGTCATTTTCCCGGTAGCCGCTGATCCGAACAGATAGATGGCAGCAATGCCGGGATTTACAGCGGCAAACTTCTTGATTTTGGCACCCAAAGCTGTCTTGTCAAGCTGTCTTGTCAAGGTTTTCTCTTATCCTGTTTCATATGGAATATCGCTTCTTAATCAACTCTATCCAAATTATAAAATAACGTCAAGACAGATTCAAAAAACCTGTTTAATTCATGATTCACATCAGTCTTCACAATTGTTCTATTCAGTGGTGATCTTGAAAAAATCCTTGATCTGGCTTTCTTTGTTTTTCAGCTGCTCCAGCAGCATTTTCAACACCGAATCCTGGATCCCGATCTTTACGGCAATGTTTTTTATGGCTACAGGTACCGGGTTGCCGCTGTGGCCGATGCCGGCTTTCTGGATCAGGTAATCTGCAAGGTTAAGGATCAGGGCGTGGTACCTGAAGGCGGCTGGACAGGATTCCGGTGAATGGTGATACCGGCAGGGCAGCATCACGGAGTTTGGAAACCTCCATCGTTTCATCAGCAGGCCCGCGACCATGGCGTGGTCGATTTGAAGCAGGGCGGTTTCTGCAAAATACAGGGGCCGCTGCTTTTCAATGGCCAGCTGGCGGACCGAGCGGTACTCATCCCTGAAATAGACTGAAAAAATAACCTTGCCCATATCATGGAGCAGTGCCGGAACGAAAATCTTTCCGGCAATGGCCGGGTTGGTTCGCCTGGCAATGCTCTTTGCCGCGGTTGCACAGCCGATACCATGTATCCAGAGGGCTTTCATGTCCAGGCTCAACCCGGTTTTATCTGAAAAAGAGGACAAAAGGCTCATGCCTAAAGCGATACCGATGATTTCATCGAACCCGATCACGCTGATGGCACGCTTGATTGTCTCCACCCGTGTTTTCTGGGCGTAATACACCGAGTTGGACAGCTTCAGAAGCTGGTTGGTCATGCCCTGGTCAAAGGCTATGATGTCGGCAAGCTCTTCTGTGGTGGTTTTTGGATCGGACGCGACAGTTATGATTTTGTCCACGATAACGGGAAGTGAAGGAAGGTCACTTTCCTTTTTCTGCACCATTAAAAGAATGCTGTCGCGTATTGTCATTTATTGACTGCCACCACCGTACATGTTATGGAACACCCTGTTATCCGGCAGGGACGAGCGCGGATGTCCCTGTTTGTCTTCATCCGGATACCCGATTGCCACAATGGATTCAACCATCATATTATCGTTTATTTTTAAAATTTCTTTAATGTAGCTGTCGGCACTCTTCTGGTCATCGTGTTCCCTTTTTCTTATCTGGATCCAGCAGCTGCCAAGCCCTATAGCCTGTGCCGCAAGGTGGATGAAGGTTGTGGCGACACTGGCATCCTCCACCCAGACATCACTTTTGGAGGCATCTGCGCATACCACGATACCCAGGGGTGCGTTCTTGAGAAATGATGCACCATGGGGTTTTGCAATCGACAGCTTGCCCAGAAGCTCCGGCTGGTCCACCACGATAAAGCTCAGCGGATTTATGCTCCTTGACGAGGGGGCACGCAAGGCTGATTCAATGAGTTTTTCTTTTTTCAGAGGATCGATTTTCTGATCAGTAAAGCGGCGGATGGAGCGCCGGTTTTCAATCATGGAAAAAAACATGGGATATTCTCCGGTAGGGGTTTAAAGACGGGTGATGTGGATATCTTTTCGAAGGATCATCTCATCCATTTTTTTACGCAGGATGCGTTTGAACCAGTTCCTGGTGACAGGCCAGAGCAGCAGGAGGCCGAGTACGTCTGTGATCAGGCCCGGGGTAATCAGAACAATGCCAGCGGCAAAGATAATCAGCGCATCCATGAGTTCTTCAGCCGGCATGATACCCTGCTGCATGTTCAGCCGGACTTTCATCATGGTGTGCATACCTTCCATCCGGGCAAGCCATGCACCTGCAAAACCTGTTGCGATGACCAGCAGTACCGTGTTGATCGAGCCTATGACGGTGCCGATTTTAATGAGCAGGTACAGCTCGACGACCGGTATAAGGGTAAAGCATAAAAACAGTTTAAACAGCATTGAAAAAAAATCCTTATTTTTTATGGCAGTCGTTGCAGCTAACGGGCCCTGATTTCACATTCGCTTTTTTCATTTCCCTGTGGCATTTTAAACAGGTTTTGTTCATGACCTGTTTTTTTTCCAGGATACCGGCCTGCTTTTGAGCGTCAAGGGAGCCCGGGGACTTTTCAAAATCCTTGTGACAGGTCATGCAGTCATCAACCACTGCCTGGTGCAGGTGATGCGGAAACTGGATATCCCCTTTCGGCCCGCCGTTCAAGACTATTTCAGATTCTCCCTGGTCCAGGGCAAAGGCGGTTGCTGACACGATGATAAAAATAAAAGACAACAGGGTAAATGCCGATTTTTTATTCATTTTGAGTCTTCTCCTTAATTGTTTTTTTGCAGGTGCTATATTTTTTTCCACCGGCTGATTTTTTCATGTGCGGTCTGGGCTGCCTGCACCAGCGTGGACAGGTTGACCGGTTTTTTGAAGTAATCGTCAAATCCGGCATCCAGGCAGTCGGACAGTTCGAACAAAGAAGCATACCCGGTCAATGCATATACCACTGACATGGGCATGATTTTCTTGATCTCCCGGCAGAGTTCGACCCCGTCCATTTCCGGCAGGTTCAAGTCCAGAAACATGATCCTGGCGGGCTGACTGTCCAGAATTTCTAAGGCAGCTTCCGCACTTTCGGCTTTGATCACTTCAAATCCGGCCCGGGTAAACCCCTGTTCAAGCAGGAACAGGATGGCTGCTTCGTCGTCTACAATCAATATTTTCGGGTTATTCATATACACTCCATGGGTTTATTTTAATATATTATTGTCTAATGAAGCCTTGTCAATGTCAATCATATTTCTTTTCAGGTATGTGGTGGTTTCATACCGGGTAATGTTCATCAGTTTTCTTGTAATGGTTCCGAGCCGGTCCACCTGGGCCTTCATTTTGGTCGCGGTATCCACCATCTCGGGGATCTCGCCTGCATCCATCAAGAGCAGTTCAGACAGGCCCGACAGTGTCATCAGCGGCTGGTTGATTTCATGGCAGATTGTGGCAGCCATCTCGAGCACCCCCTGAAGTCTTTCCTGTTCGATCATGGCCTGCTGCAGCCTGAGCATCCTTGTACCCACACCGATCCGGGCGCTTAGTTCATCCGGATCAAAGGGTTTTAGAATGTAATCGTCAGCCCCGGCATCCAGTCCTTCCTTGATATCCTGTTTGCCGGTTTTGCCGGACAGCAGGATAAGATAGTGATGCACTGGAATCTTCTTTTGCCTTACGGCCCTGCAGATATCTATACCGGTGATGTGCGGCATGATCCAGTCCAGTATGATCAGGCTGGGGGCCTTGAGATTGTCTATGACCTCGAGGGCTTTTTTTGAATCGCCAAAGATACGGGCCTGGTATCCCATCTTTTTCAAGGCAGCTTTCAAGAGCTGCCTTGATATGGGGTCATCTTCTACAACCAGTATTTGGGGATCACTTTGTTTCATTTTATTGTCCGACTGCTGTAAAAGTTTTCAGGTATAAGGATACCAGTCTTCACTTCTCAAATTGTCAACCTTGAGTACCGCTACTTCATTGGTGCTGATGTTGAAAACGATTTTCCTGCCTTTTTCTCCACCAATGTCCTGGGAAATAATGCTAATACCCCATTTTAAAAGTATTTTTCTGGCAATGTCCACATTTTCCGCGCCGATATTCCGGTCACTGTATTTCGGGTTATGGGCGCCGCCGAAAATCTGGGCTTCGAGGTGTTTTTTCTTTCTGGCCTGGTTGAGCATCATTTTCAAAAGGGTTATGGATGAAACATTTCCGTAGACAGGGGTTGTCTTTCCTTTTTCAGTCATGCAGGGATACTGGAAATGATTCATCCCTCCTGTTTTCTGTTTCCTGTCATACAGGCAGATGCAGGTTCCCGACCCGATGACCGTTGAAACGCTGACTGCCCGGTCCGGTACAATGATGTATCCCGGCTGCAGAAAATAATGCTCTGCCAGAACGTCCTTAGAATCACTGTATCGATGTGTCATGTCAGATCTTTTTCCTGTAACCGCTGGGCAGTACCGGTGTCAGTCCATGATCCAGTCCGTGAAGGCTTTCCGACAGCCCGACAAAAAGGTATCCGCCCGGATTGAGAGCCTGGACAAGATGGGTGACAACCCGCTGCCGGGTAGGGTTGTCAAAGTAAATCATGACGTTTCGGCAGAAGATTATATCATACATATCCTTCGGGGTATCGGACAGCAGGTTGTGCCGGCCAAAGGTCACAAGAGACCGGACTTCGGGCTTGACACGCACATATCCTTTGCGGCGGTTGCATCCTTTCATGAAATATGTATGCAGGATGGCCGGAGGCACTTCCTTGAGCCTTTCCACTGGATAGATCGCTTCCCTGGCCAGCCGGAGCACGGCCTCTGATACGTCCGATGCAAAGATATTGAATTCAAAGCCTCGTGACAGCAGTTGGACGGCAATGGAAAAGGCTTCTTCCCCGCTCGATGAAGCCGCACTCCAAATCTGCAGCGGCACTGCAGGGTTCAGGGTTTTGAGCAGGTATTCACAATGCTTGTTTTCCCTGAAAAAATAGGTATGGTTTGTGGTCGTGGCATCGATGAATTCAGTGAATTCATTTTCATCCGAGGCGATCAGCTTGATGTACTCGGCAACGGATGAGGTCCGGGTCTTTCGCATCCTTTTAGCCAGTCTCGCCACGAGAAGGTTGTACTTTTTCTCGTTGAGGACAATTCCGGATTCGTTGTACACAAGTTTTGAAAGCCGTTCATACTGTTCAGGACTGATCTTGGTATCAGATATCATATTTGCACCGGAAAACAGCATGGTTATCACAGGGTTTCTAAAAGTGAAGCCGTTTTGTGCGCAATGGAATCAATATGATGTACATGATCCACCGCACCAATGGCAATAGCTTCCTTGGGCATGCCGAAAACAATGCATGACGCTTCATCCTGGGCAATGGTGACTGCCCCTGCCTCCTTCATTTCCAGCATGCCGGCCGCACCGTCCTTTCCCATCCCGGTCAGCAGGATGCCTATGGCATTGGCGCCGGCATACCTGGCGACCGATTTGAAAAGTATGTCCACGGCCGGGCGCTGGTAATGTACCAGCGGTCCGTTCTTTACCTCGACATAATAGCGGGCCCCGCTCCTCTTGAGCATCATATGAAAATTTCCAGGAGCGATCAACACTTTTCCATTGGTGACCGTGTCCCCGGTTTTGGCTTCTGAAACCTGCATTCTGCATAACTGGTTCAATCGTTCTGAAAAAGAGGTGGTAAACTGGGCCGGCATGTGCTGAACCACCACGACCCCCGGAAAGTTTTGGGGCAGCCGTGTCAATACCCGTGTGATGGCTTCGGTGCCCCCGGTAGAGGCGCCGATGGCAATTATTTTATTGGTAGTGGCTGCCAGGGCCCTGGACTCCACCCTGTCAACCGGGGCAGTTTCCGGTTTTTTCCCCTTTTTCAACCCGTACCTGGCGTTGTAGACAGCCCTTATTTTTTCGGCCAGCTGGATGCCCATGTCTCCTACGGAATAGGCGGAGCTGGGTTTTGAAATGACTTCGAGAGCCCCGATGGACAGGGCTTCCATCGCCAGTTTGCTGCCGCTGGTGGTCAATGAACTGACAATTATCACAGGCAGCGGAAAGTGCTGCATGAGTTTTTTCAAAAAGGTTATGCCGTCCATTCGGGGCATCTCTATGTCAAGGGTGATGACATCGGGTTTCAGCTGGACAATTTTATCCCTTGCCACGTATGGGTCCGGTGCGGTTCCTACCACCTCGATGCCCTTCTGCCTGGAAAGCTGCTCTGAAAAAACTTTCCTGACAATGGCGGAATCATCCACTATCAATACTTTTATTTTATGTGCCACGCGGCCGCTCCCTGTTCAGTTTTATTCATCCAGCACGATTCCTGCAGCCATTGTGGAACCCGTCGTCCTGACAAGGGTGAAGAACACGGGTTTTGTTTTGCCGGTGTCCAGGTCCTTTATTTCCGGGATATCGAGCTCGAAAGGTACATTGGACTCCAGTTTTTTCAACGCATTGCCGCCGATCATGTTCAGCATTTCAGTCAATGTGCCCTCGAGAAGAGAAGGGTCAAGGGTTTTTTCTGTTTCCCCCATAAAGTTCTGTGCCAGTGTGGAGAGCAGGTCCTTTGGGACCACGAGGATGAAAAAGCCTGAAAAATCACCGGAAAACTTCAGCTGGCAGGTCATGACAGGTTCAGGGGTGTCAAGTACCGCAGGTCCGGGTAACTGGTCCTGCTCAAATTCCACGGGCTGGAAAAACATTGTTTCCATGACCTCAGAAATCGAGGTCATCATCGCTGTCATCATCGCTGTCGTCATAATCAGCTTCTCCCAGAAGAGTTAACAATAGATCCCTGATGGTTTCAGGGGTGAAGGGCTTTGTGACATATCCGGCAGCGCCGCTGTCAATGAATTGTTTTATTCTTGTTTCATTGCCCTCGGTAGATACCACGATCACAGGAATATCCTTGAGCAGGTCATCTGATTTCATGGTTTTGACAAAATCCAGGCCATCCATGACCGGCATGTTGTAGTCGGTGATGACAATGTCGATCCAGTCATTTCTCATAAGCTCCAGGGCCTCTTTACCGTTGGCGGCTTCAAGAAATTCGGAAGATGCATATCCTGCGGCTTTCAATGTCCTTTTGATCACCGACCGCATGGGCCCGGAATCATCCACCAGTAAAAATGAAAATGCCATAAGTCCCCTTCGATATTATTTGTTTGAAAACATCGTGTTACACCAGCTTTATAATATTTTCAAGCTGCTGCATATTAAATGTGACATCCGCCATGATAAGGGCAATGTCTTCATGGGTCATGCCCAGCGCCTGTATTACGTCATCATGGAACCTGTAGGCAAGTCCGTCGGCACCGATACCGATGCCCATCATCATGCAGATACAGTCTGCAAGGTAAATTACAGCTATGTCCAGGTCTTTGCGCACAACAGGATCTGCCAGGTGGTGGTGCCTTATCATTTGGATCATCCGCTGGCTGAAATTCCATTGCCGGGCCACCATGGCTCCCAGTTCTGCATGGTCGATGCCCAGAACTTTTTTTTCCGCCTCCCTGAAGCTGTACTTTTCTTTTTCGACAAGGAAAATGATTTTTTGAAAAGAACCTGAAATATAGCGGTCCAGTACCGTTTTTCCGATGTCCTTGAGCAAAGAGGCCGTGAAGATGGTGTTTTTGTTGCCAATGCCTTTTTTAGCGGAGATATCCTTTGCAATCATTGCCGAGGATACGGCATGCCGCCACATCTCGCCTTCATGAAGTCCGTAGCCTTCCTGTTTTTTAGAAAGAGAATCTGCGCTGGACTGCAGCATGAAAAGTTCGGTGACAGTGTCCATCCCGATTATTGAAACCGCTTCTTTTATTGATTCAACGGGAGCAGCCAGGCCAAAGTATGCTGAATTGCAGGTTTTCAAAAGCATGGCAGTGGCAGAAGGGTCGAATGTGATAATATCCGCTATATCCCCGGCTGAACAGTTGGTGTCGTCAATTGCGTCAACTAACTGGCCTGCTATGGCCGGCATGGGTTTGAGCATGTCGATTTCCCGGATCAGTTTCTGCAGTCTGTTCATATTTTTTCCTCACGTCCTCCCGAGGTTTTCACAAAAACATCCCCTGTGCCGATATTAATTCTGACCGTTCGGTTCACGTTGCCGCCGACTTTTTCCACGTTTGCAATCACCCTGTTTTTGAAAAATATTTTTTTCAAGGCCAGGTAATTGCGCTTGCCTATATTGAAAAACCCGTTCTGGTCCAGGATTTCAGCCCCGCCAAAGACATAGATGGCCATCCTGTTTTTTTTGCCGTCATACCGGTACACTTGCTTGAACAACCGCGGGATGCCGGTGTCGGCAAACATGTAAGGGTTTTTTGCAGCCTTTGTCTCATCCAGCCTGGATTCCGGCAGCATGTAGTGCAGGATTCCTCCGGCTTTTACCACCGGGTCATAGATCACAAGACCGATGCAGGACCCGAGAGAATAGGTGACTATAGTATCCTCCGGGGTATTGCTTGCCAGCATATCAGCTACACCAACGACTTTATTCATTTATGACACCCAATATTGTCAGGATTTGCGGGCAATGGAGAAAATGCCCTGTACGTCAAGTATCAGTCCAACTTTTCCATCGGCAAGAATCGCTCCGCCTGACAGTCCCTGGATGTTTTCCAGGTTTGCCCCCAGACTCTTGATAACAAATTCGTCCTTGCCCAGCAGCTCATCGATCAGCAGTCCGCGTTTTTCACCCTTGGATTCAACAACCACTACCAGTGCCTCCCAGGCAGGGATTTTTTCAGATTTGGAATTGAATATGGTGTGCAGCCTTATCAAAGGGATCAGGCTGTCTTTTTCCTTGATCATCTCCTCTCTGCCTTCAACTGTAAAACAGTCTTCTTTCCCCGGCCTGAATACCCTCTGGATCGCGGTGGTGGGTATCACGTACCTGTCAGCGGCAACTCGTACCAGCATTCCGTCTATGATGGCCAGCGTCAGTGGCAGGCTGATGGTGAACTTTGTACCTTTTCCTTTTTCAGACGTAATGTTCAAATGGCCCCTGAACTTGTCAATTCCGTCCGTGACAACATCCATGCCAACGCCGCGACCGGATACATCAGTGATTTCCCTGGCGGTCGAAAAGCCGGGCGCAAGAATTAAATTGTAAATCTGTTCATCTGACAGGTTATCATCCGGTGACACAAGGTCTCTGTCCAGGGCTTTTTGAAGAATGACATCCTTGTCCAGGCCCTTGCCGTCATCCTCGATTTCAATGACAATATGGCCGCCCTTGTGGTAGGCCCGCAGGAAAATGGTTCCCTTGGAGGGCTTGTCGCTTTTCTTCCTGTCTCTGGCCGGTTCTATGCCGTGATCCACGGCATTTCGAATCATGTGGACCATGGGTTCGTACAGCGCATCCACCACGTTACGGTCAATCTCTGTATCCTCCCCGGCCATCTTCAATCCTGCCTGCTTGCCGGATTTCTGGGAGAGATCCCGGACCAGGCGGATCATTTTCATGAAAGTGGCCTTGATGGGGATCATCCGCATGGACATGGCGATGTGCTGGATTTTGGAAACAATCAGGTTCAGCTGGCCCACATTCTGGTACAGTTCCGGGTCACTGGACAGTTTCTGGCGGAGCATGGACTGGGCAATTACAAGCTCGCCTGCGTAATCCACCAGGTCATCCAGTTTTTCAGTGGATACCTTGACATGGGCCGTCACCTTTTTTCTGCCGGAACGCTGGTCGAACAGTGCATCATTGACATCCTCCGGGCTGATCTTGTTCCCTTCAACCAGGATCTCGCCTATTTTTCTGCCCGGGGAAGCCTTTTGATGATCCAGTGATGCCGCAATTTCTTCTGCACTGACTTTTCCCTGCCTGACAAGGATTTCACCAAGCGGCAGGCCATTGTTTTCTGTCAGGGTTTTCTGGATTTTCACAAGCTTTTTTCGCAAAGAGTCGATATCTATGTCTTTATCCATGGGCCGCAGACCTTTGGAAAGGCCTTCCTCCACCCTCAGGATAAGCAGTTTCAGGGTATCTACGGCGTGAAGGACAGCGTCGGTAGCTATGTCGTTAATCAGAAACTCGTCGTTTCTGGCAGCATCCAGCAGGTTTTCAGTGGTATGGGACAGCTTGTTGATCTTGTCCAGGGATAAAAATCCGGAAACGCCTTTTATGGTATGAAAGGGTCTGAAAATGTTGTTGATAATATCCTTGTCGGTTGGGTCCTGTTCCAGCTCAACCAGGTGGATTTCAATATTTTCAAGGTTGTCTCTGGCCTCGGAGATAAAATCCGCCATGATTTCCATGTCGTCTTCAGTCAGGTTCCCGGGCTGCTGCAAGGCCGTATCGGCATCCTTGTCCTGCGGCAAAGCAGAAGCAGGGTCGGGAGGTATTTCTGTGTCGTCCTCTGGCCGGGATAGAGCTGCTGTATCGGCAGGTTCGAGAATCGCCATGACATCCTGGGTGTCAAAGATAAAGGGCGCGCCTTTTTTCATGTGACGGATCAACGCATTGAAAAGAACGACAGCCTCTTCGATGGGCCGGGTGTTGTTGATTTCCTCGAGGGTCATGTTTTCGACATAGTGACGGCAGGCCTGCGCCACCCTGGACAGGGTGTCGGGCTCGCACCGGTCTGCCTGTTCAATGAGGGCCTCGAGTATATTGAGCATGGCCCCGAGATCGGGGATTTCACCCGGACAGAACCCGGCTATTACCGAGGAGAAGCGGTCCACTTCATTCTGGATGGCATCGAGATCCTGCCCTGTACATTCCATTTGTTCCATTGGAATATCTTGTCCCTGCTTTTCCTCTTCCGGCCGGCTTTCTTCTGCAGGCGGTTCTTTTTCAGGCTGCTCCCCGTCTGCAGCTGCAGCCTCGAGGCTGTAAATATCAGTCGTCAGCCCGGAAATGATATCATTGAGCTCATCTCTTGCCCGGCTAGCCTTTTCAGGGTTTTTAAACTCAAGAATCTGCTTGACCAGTTTTTTGGCTTTTTTGACCTGCTTTGCCTCGCCGGACAAAGACAGTTCCCTGCACTTGAGATGCACCTGCTTTAGCTGGGGCAACAATGCTGACAGGCTTTTGGGGTCGTCAGGATCTATCAGGACAATGTCGCATGACAGTTTTTCCACCAGGGTTTTCAACATATCATAAACCATACCGCTGCCTTTTGTGTCGGGTTAAGGGCAGGGGGAGAATTGTGCGGGTCCTCTCCCCCCTGTGCAGACTATCATACATCATTTCAAAGGTGTTTAGAAGCTTTCAAATTCATCTTCGTCATCCATGGGAATGACCTGCCTGGGATTGACTTCTTTTGTTTTGTTCCCTATCATTTTTCCGGATGAGGAGCCACTGGTCTTTTTTTCAGGCAGCCTGGTGTGCCGGCTTTTTGATGCAGCGCTCCTGGCCGGTTGCCTGCTGAATCCCTGGTTTTCCTTCTGGCCCATTACCATTCTTACCAGCTCGTCTACAAAATCCTTGAGCTGTTCTGCCTGGGCATTCATCTCCTCGGCGGCTGATGCCGATTCCTCGGCGTTGGCCGCATTCTGCTGGACCACCTTGTCCATCTCATTGACCGCGATATTGACCTGGTCGATGCCGTTGGACTGTTCGTTCGAGGCTTCGGAAATTTCAGCCACAAGTTCGCCCACCTTTCTCGCATTATCCGCTACCTGGGAAAAAGCCTCGTTGGTAGAGGTCACAAGCTCCGTCCCTCCGCCGACCTTTTTCACGGTACCTTCGATGAGCTGGGCAGTATTTTTGGCAGCTTCGGCAGCCCGCATGGCAAGGTTTCTCACCTCGTCTGCCACCACGGCGAATCCTGCACCGGCTTCGCCGGCCCTTGCCGCTTCGACAGCGGCATTCAGCGCCAGCAGGTTGGTCTGGAAGGCAATTTCGTCAATGGTCTTGATGATCTTGGATGTCTCCTCGCTGGCCTTTGAAATTTCATCCATGGCCACGGTGAGTTCGTCCATCGAGGTATTGGCCTTTTCCACCACCTGGTTTGTCTCCTTCATCAGGCTGTCGGCATGACCTGCGCTTTCAGCGTTCTTCTTGGTCATGGAGGACATCTCTTCCATGGAAGAGGATGTCTCTTCAATCGATGCTGCCTGTTCCGATGCCCCTTCCGCCATGGACTGGCTGGAGGAAGAAACCTGGCTTGATGCGGATGCGACCTGGTCGGCACCCTCGCTCATACCCTGGGAGATGCGGGTAAGGCTGCGGTTGATGCCCCTGGTGATGAGAAATCCCAAGACCATTGCAAGTATTACCCCTGCAACAGCGGCAACAATTGCCAGGATTTCGATGAAGATGGCTGTTTCATGAGCTTTTTCCACTTCACGGACTGCCACATCCTGGTTGATTTCTACGATCTTGTCCAGCAGGCCTATAGCTGTATTCTGTTTTTGGGTCAACGATCCCAGCAGGATTTCTTCGGCCTCTATCTCCACGGCAATCGCCTGTTCAACGACTTCAGTCATGTCATTGAAATGCTGGAATACCTGGGTCATGGCAGGCACCATTTCCATGGCGTAAAGCTGCTGAGCGCCATTGCTGTTGCCCTGGCCGTGGAGGATCTTGATTTCTTTTATCGCCTGGTGGAACCTGCGGTGGGGCTCCTGCATGGCCTGGATTGTCGCAGCCAGGGCCGGGTTGTCCGTTTTGAACCCGTTCATCCACTGGCCGGCGTTGCATGCGGCATGATCCTCGCCTCCTTCAAACGTCTTATCCATGTAGATCAGTGCCAGAACGTTCTGGACCAGCCGGTAATGATCCTTGGTAAAGGATTCGATTTTACGTCCAAGTTCCATGGGATCCTGTATGCCAAGTTTATCGTATTGCTGCATCAGGTCCATGAAGGCATTGTTTTCAGCACGCCACTCATCCCAGGCAGGGACAAACTGCTCCCACAGCCTTGCTTCTTCTTCGGTCTGTGGAAGGGGTTCATATACCTTCCATGCCTTCTCATAGGTGTTCCTGGACGCGACCAGGTTCTTGTACTGCCTTTCCCTGTCCTGAGAGGGCAGCCCCGGGATGGCAAGGGTACGCATGTTTCCCCTTATGCGCTGGCTTTCGGCTTTGATTACCAGAAGGCTGTCGATGCTGGGCAGTCGCACACCACCGATTTCCTCAACAGACTCTTCCCCCTTGATGGCGCCGTAGTAACCCACAATACCAAGTATCAGGGTGATCAATGCAACGACTGCAAATCCCAGCATCAATTTGGTTCCAAGTTTCATATTCGTCAACATGGTTTCTTCCTTTCGCGCCCGGTATCATGGACGCTATTTAAAAATTCTTGAAATCATCCTCGTCATCAAACGGGATGACCTGGTCAGGCTGCACTTCTCCTGTGCGCTTTGCAAGCAGTTTGCTTTTGCCGCCTACAGGGTTCTTTTTTGCCGGTGCGCTGACGGCAGGCACATGAGGTCTGTGATGGCTTTGTGCCTGGTCCCGTTTTCCTGTCACAAGCATGACAAGGTCTGTGACATAATCTTTGAGCTGTTCGGCCTGCGCGTTCATCTCTTCGGATGCGGATGCTGATTCCTCCGCATTGGCAGCGTTCTGCTGCACCACCTTGTCCATTTCCGTTATGGCGATGTTCACCTGGTCGATACCGTTTGACTGTTCTTTAGATGCTTCGGAGATCTCCGCGATCAATGCTCCTACCTTGGCTGAACTGTCCACCACCTGGCTGAAAGCATCGTTTGTGACAGATACCAGCTGGGAACCGTCATTGACTTTTTTCACGGTGCCCTCGATGAGCTCGGCTGTATTTTTGGCAGCTTCGGCAGCCCGCATGGCAAGGTTTCTAACCTCGTCGGCCACAACGGCGAATCCTGCACCGGCTTCGCCGGCCCGTGCCGCCTCGACAGCGGCATTCAGCGCCAGCAGGTTGGTCTGGAAGGCGATCTCGTCAATGGTCTTGATGATCTTGGATGTTTCTTCGCTGGCCTTTGAAATATCGGACATTGAACGGGTCAGCTTGTCCATGGATTCATT
This sequence comes from uncultured Desulfobacterales bacterium, assembly GCA_964397015.1. Lineage (GTDB taxonomy): Bacteria > Desulfobacterota > Desulfobacteria > Desulfobacterales > Desulfobacteraceae > MADRE2. Next base: position 19,656 of record CAYNHL010000003.1, read on the forward strand.
GGCAGTGGTCACAACATGGTTGGCATCTTTCATCAACCCGTCGGCAGTGCCTGCATTTTCAGCGTTCTTCTTGGTCATGGAGGACATTTCTTCCATGGAGGACGATGTCTCTTCAATCGAGGCGGCCTGTTCCGATGCTCCTTCAGCCATGGCCTGGCTTGAAGCCGAAACCTGTCCGGAGGCGGATGCCACCTGGTTGGAACCGTCGTTCAAACCGGAAATAATGAGATTGATGGGCCGGGTAATGCTCCGGGTGATGGTAAACGCCGCAATCACTCCAACCGCCAGAGCTGCAATCAGGCCGATGATCATAACAGTAGAGGCTGCGGAAAGGGATGATACCGCCTCCTTGGCGATCCTGTCCGTTGCCGCCATGCCGGCATCTGCCGTTTCTTTGCAGGCATCGATAACCGCCTGGCCGGCCGTTCCTCTTTTGTCACTCAGGTCCTGCAAAAGAAGCCAGTCTTCAAGGAAAGCGGCCATGGCGTTTTTGTACGCGTTGCCCGCCTCATTTACCAGCTCGATCCGCCTCAGGTCTTCAGGCAGGCGGGTGATCTGTTTCAAGCTTTCAAAAACGGTTTCAAGTTTTGAAAAATTTGTTGCCGCCGCTTCCATGACTGCGGGGCTGCGCAGGGCCTGGGACCTGAAAGCCCCGACCCGGGCTGCATTTCCAAGGTCTATGATATCGTTGACAAGAGTGATCTTGGTCTGCCTTTCGATCATATCTACTGTCAATTGATCCTGCTGGCTCTTTAAAAATTCATCACAGTTCTTGACATACATTTCTGCTTGTTTGTCCATCTGGTCCCTGAAGTCATTTAAAATATAAAGACCGGAACCTTTTTTATATTCAGTGAGAAATCCGCTCATGGCTTTTTTATAATTTGCTGCTGCAGACTCAATGTTGTCGATGAATGCGATATCTTCAGCCTGGCTGGTTATTTTCCTGATTTCTGCAGTCAGGGCAGGTGCCTTGCCGATAGTCTCGATAGCTGTATCCATCATGTCTGTATTACCCAGCGCCTGGGATTTGAAATTGAGCACCCGTGCATTTGATCCGATTTCCACAAGTCCGCTGACAATCCGTATCTTTTCCTGGCGCTCTGCTAAGTCTTTTTTGAACTGCTCGTTCTGGCCGGCCAGAAATTCGTTGCTGTTTGTCATGTATGTCTCTGCAGCGGTGTCCAGGTTATTTCGTTGTTCTTCAAGCCTTGCGTTTGCATCAACGGTCTGCTGGACAAGGGCCCTGTATTCGTCCACCGCACGGGTGGCAGTCTCCAGCTGCCCCTTGAGCATTTTCAGGTTGGGTGAATTTTCCTCGAGCTTTCTTGCTTTTTCAAGGGCGGCTTCAACAGCCTGAAGTTCCTTCATCCCCGCCTCGTAAAAAGATACATCTTCGGTGAATCCATATCCGCGCATCTCGTACATGACACGGTTGGAAGCCCCTCGAAGTTCCACCGCTACATCAACTTCCGGAACATACTCGTTTGCCAGCATGGCGCTCTGGGTTTCGACCCCGCCCATGCGGACAATGGCCATAAGACCAAGCGCCCCGGCAATAATGATCAAAAGAGAAAATCCCAATGCTATTTTCAGTCCCAGACTCAGATTTTTCATTAGTCGCTCCATTTTAACAGGGTTGTTTTTGTCAATAAGTTGGTGATGATCAAGTAAAGGTAACAGTTGCTAAAGGTAATAGTTTAAAACCTGGCTACAGGGTTTTTTCCAGAACCTGTATCTCTTTTGCGCTCAGGACCTTGTCAATATCGAGAAGAATTTTTACGCTGCTGTCTATCTTGGCCATGCCCAGGATATAATCCGTGTTTACGCTGGTTCCGAAAGACGGGGCGTTTTCGATTTCCTCCTGCCTGATATTGAGAACCTCGGACACGGAATCCACAACTATGCCGATCTGGATTGTCATGTCCTGAGAATCGATCTCGACCACCACGATGCAGGTCCGGTCGGTATAGTCAATGGCGGCCATGCCGAATTTCAATCTCAGGTCGATGACCGGGATAACCTTTCCTCTGAGGTTGATGACACCTTTGACAAAATCCGGGGTTCGCGGGACAGATGTGATGGCCATCATCCCGATGATTTCCTTGACCTTTAGAATACCTATGCCGTACTCTTCCCGGTCCAGGGTAAAGGTCAGGTATTTGCCTGTCTTAAGAGTAGTGGACTGGACAGCCTGATTCAGTGTATCAGTGACGTCGGCCATTTTTTTCTCCTTTCTTTTTATATCTAAACGGTAATGAATGACAGCCGCAAGGGCGGATGACACGATCATTTTCCTCAGTCTTTTTCACGATCTTTGTTTTTCAAGTCGAGGTCCATTTTTATCCAAAGTCAGTTCAAGTCAATCCAAGATCCGTGCCATGATAAGCTGGACAAGACAGGTAGTTGTTTATTTAATTAAACCAAATAGTTGTATTTTGCATCTCTTTGCCATGGTCTTGAAAATAAGATTTTGTCTTGATTTTCAGACAAAAGCGTCTTGATATCAAGACTCGTATTTGAGGATCATGGACAAGAGCATCTCCTGCAGAGGCGGCCATTCGTCATCCATACAGCAGATATGCCGGGGACACAGGCGGGTCGCTTCGGCAATGGTGTCTTTGTCCCGGTTCGGCAGGATCAGCAGTACAGGGATGTCTTTTAAAAGATCCCGTGTTTTTGACAACTCTGTGAGTTCTTTTTTCTCTGCCGCCAGAATAACGGCCATGACCCTGTCCGTATGAAACCTGCGCAGGGCCTCTGAAAGCTGCCGGACAGACCTGAGCACATCAAGGCGCCGGGCAGGAACGATGGATTCAATGATTGAAAGAATCTTCTCGTAATCCGTATCGGTTTTTTGGGAAAAATAATATAAAGTCATGGCCCTGTGTTTCTTGTATTTAGGGTGCAGTCTGCCGGGGCACAGCAGGTATGGCTGCCGCAGATAGAATCTTCTTGTCCCGGTTTTGTCAAAGTCTTGTTTTAAGGCTTATCCAAGATCCGTGCCAGCTGTAATTTTCAGGATGTGCGGGAAAGGTTGTATTTTTTCAGCCGTGCATACACCATGGCCCTTGACAGGCCGCAGATCCGGCACATGGATTTGATATCCCCGCCGGTGGCGGTTAAAAGGTGGGTAAAATAGTCTTTTTCACACTTTTCGATCATATCTTTCAGCAGGGGAACAGGAGCGCCGGGTTCCACACGGGGCGCAGCAAATTTCCCCGAAACCTTGTCTGTTGATGCAACAGGAGAAGGAGTTTTTTCAAAAGCCCCCCTGGCAAGGGCAATCCGGACCTGCCGGGGCAGGTGCAGGGGAAACAGCATGGGCTCAGCCTGGGCCATGGCAATGGCGCTGTCCAGCGCATGGACCAGTTCCCGTGTGTTGCCCGGCCAGCTGTAGGCCTGAAGAGCTTCCATGAAATCCGGGGAAAATCCTTTGACCGGAAGGGTGTACTTGTTACAGAGCCGTTCAATATAATGAAGGGCCTGCGCCTTGATATCGGATTTGCGGTTTTTCAGCGCCGGCAGTTCGAGGTTGACAGCTTTAAGGCGGAACAATAAATCAGGGCGAAAACTGTTTTGTGCGGCCATGGTATCCAGGTCCTTGTTGGTGGCGGCAATAAGCCTGAAATTGCTGTGAATTTCTTTTTTCCCACCCACAGGGCGGAACCTTCGTTCCTGGAGTACACGCAAAAAGGATGACTGGGCCGTTTGCGGAAGATCGCCGATTTCATCCAGGAAAAGGGTCCCCCCGTCGGCCAGCTGGACGATACCGGCCTGTTCTTTTGCCGCACCGGTAAAGGCCCCTTTCACATGGCCGAACAGCATGCTTTCCACAAGGGTTTCTGTCATGATGCCGCAATCCACCACGACGAAATTGGCATTGTGGCGATGGCTGTTCTCATGGATTGCCCTTGCGAACAGTTCTTTTCCTGTCCCTGTTTCTCCCTGGATCAGGACATTGGCATCGGTGTTTGCGGCCCTGGCGGCGATTGACAGGGCGGCCTGGATTTCGCGGCTGTCACCGATAATATCTTTGCGTTTCATCATTACAGGCGTTCCGGCCTGGGATTTTTCCTCCCTGTACTGGAGTGCCCGGATCATCTGCAAAGAAATTTTCTGTAATGACAAAGGTTTTTCAAGATAATCCCATGCCCCGTTCCGGATTGCCTGTTCAGCTCCTTCAGGATCGGCAAACCCTGTCATCACGATAACGATGGGTGGATCCGAAAGGGTCTGGACATCGGATAAAAAGTTCAAACCGCTGCCGTCCGGCAGCTGGACATCGAGAAACAGCAGGTCAAAGGTCTTTGTGGACAGCAGCTCATATCCCTGTTTCAAATCAGAGCTGGCAGACACCTGGTGCCCCATGGATTCAAACAGGCTTGTCAGGGTATATACAATACCGCTGTCATCGTCTATGACAAGGATGTCTGCCGGGGACATGTCTGTCAATTGAGCACTTCCTGTATGGTTTCGAGCAGCCGGCCCTTTGAAACCGGTTTGTGGAGCAGCTTTATGATACCGGACACGGTAAGTTCATCCGGGGTCATCTTTTTTTCATGGCCGGTCATCAGGACAATTGGAATGTCCGGCCTGATCTTGATGAATTTTCTGGCAAGATCCAAACCGGTCATGTCCGGCATGGTCATGTCCGTAATGACCAGGTCATACCGGTCCGGCTGGTGATAGAACGATTCGAGTGCCGCAGGACTTTCAAAAAAAGAGGTTACATGATATCCGTTTCGTTCCAGCATTAGTTTGAGGGTCCTGGTAATGGCTGTTTCATCGTCAATTACCATGATGGTTTCACTGCCGTTGACGACAGCTGGAATGTCCTCGTCTTTTTCCGATTGCGTCTCGCATTTAACCATGGGCATGAATACCGTAAAGGTGCTGCCCTTGCCCGGTGTGCTGTCCACTAGGATATCCCCGTTCAGGGTGGCGATCAGTCCCTTGACAATAGAAAGACCAAGTCCTGTTCCCTTTTGTTTCTCCTTGGTCGTAAAATAGGGATTGAAAATATCTTGGACAACATCGGGATGCATGCCGATACCGGTATCGGTAACTGTCAAACAGGCATAATGCCCGGGTTCAAGGGTAGGAGAGGGTGTATCTTCAGGTTCCAGGGTGACTGGTGAAAGGCTGATGGTCAAAAAACCGCCGGTTTCTTCCATGGCATGGAAAGCGTTGACGATCAGGTTGAGCATTATCTGGTGAATCTGTGCAGGATCAGCCTGTACAGGTCCGCAGTCCCTGGATATCTTCTGCACAATCCGGATAGTGGACGGCAGCGTGGCTTTGGACAGCTTGATTATTTCCTTGATCAATGACTGGATATCCACCGGTACCCGGGTGTTGGAATAGCTCTGGCGGCTGATGGTCAGAATCTGCCTGACCAGGTCCTTGGCCCGGTTGGCGGCCTTGTGGATTTCCTTCAGGTGCAAAGCGCCTTCAGGTACGACCATGTCGCTTTCCATCAGAAGTTCGGTCAATCCCATGATGGGAAAGAGTATGTTGTTGAAATCATGGGCCACGCCTCCGGCCAGGATTCCTATGGCTTCAAGTTTCTGGGCCTGGAGGAGTTCGGACTCCATGCGCTTTTTGTCAGTCAGATCTTCAATGATACAGGTTGTGCCCTGAAATCTGCCGGATGCATCGAGCAGCGGGGAGGCATGCATGACCACGGTTTTCTTTTTTTTATCAGGATGCCGGATTATGCAGTTGATCCCGGACACAGGTTTCAGGGAGTTTTTGACTGCATTGAACGGCAGCTCTTTTTCCGGAAAGGGCCGGTCGTCAAGCGTGGTTATCTCAAGGTTTGTTTCTTTGGTAAATGACGGAAGGGGGCTGTTTGTTTCAATACCCAGGATTTTTCGTGCTGCGGCATTTGCCTGTATGATATTTCCGGACATGTCTGTTCTGGTTATCCCGACCGGGCAAAGGTGCATGACCTGGTCAATAAATTCATTTTCCGGGAATTCATTTTCCGGTTCTATCTGTGTATCGCTGGTATCTGTATTCATCGCGTCATTACCGGTACATAAAACGCCGGCCCGTCGCCCCCGAATCCTTGATGCAAAGACCTGGTGCCGTTTGGTCAATACCGGTCCGCATGTATATTTTCGTTTATGTTAAAGATACAGAACGCGATAATTATGATGGGTTCGCAAAGAGAAGTCAATAAAAAAAATACAAGGCAACCAGGGCAGTCGCATGTAAAATTTTTACAGGGGGAGTTTTGTTGCCTCTGTCCTAATAAAACTGCCGCGGCCGTGTTACAGTGGCACCCTGGAATCCTCACAGGGTGTCACCGGAACACAACGGCATTTGTCAAAGGGGCTGGTGATCACTTTTTACGGATCATGTCCGTCTAAGGTGCTTCCATGACCAGGTTCTGGAATCGCTCGTTTAATTCATTGTTTATCCTGGTCTGGCTCATAATGCTGTTATAGGTATCAAAGTCCAGTCCCGCAGATTCAATCGCCTCGGCCATTTTCAGGTTGGCCTCCTGCTGCAGTTGCTGTTTTTCGTCGGCATCCAGGGGCTGCTGGATGTCCTGCTGAAGCTTGCGGTTGATTTCCTGGATCTGGTTATAAGCAACAGCCGCTTTTTTCAGTTGGGCCTCACCGATTGGAGGCGGAGTTTCAGGTGTTTGCGGGAGCCCTGGCATAGATTCCTCCTGCGTGGGCGGCGGGGTCGGCACTGTCATGTCCTGACCGTCGCCGTTCTGGCTGGAGTCACATCCTGCCAGGACAAGGCCTGCAAAGAAAATGAGCATTACAGCGCAGCGCGCTGCAGATAAGGGATTCATTGTCGATCCTTTCTTTTGTCTTTTATTTTACTGCATGGTCTGAACTTTTTCCATAAACCGTTTGCGTGTGCTGTCATCGGATTGAACCTGGGCAATGATGCGGTTGTATGTTTCCACATCAAGGCCGATATTCTCGACCGCCGTGACCATTTTTTTGTTTGCCTGGTTCTGAAGTTCCAGTCTTTTGTCCTGGCTTTCGACATCCTGGATGTCCTGCTGGAATTCCTGGCTTATCTGGACCACGGTAGAGTAGGCCGAGGCAGCTCTTTCAAGCTCTACATCGCTGAAATCCTGCTGTGCTCCGGGAGCGCCTTCAGCCTCCTGGCCTGAACCTGCATCCTGTGCCATGGCCGGAACGTTCATGATCAGTAAAAAAACGGCAACTGCTACAGTGGCTGCCAAAGATAATGATTTGAAATACGCGGTGTGCATTGTTTCTCCTTTCGTTGTTGCATTTGTGCCGACATTTGTGCATCGGCTGTTTTAACCTTGTGTTCAACTTGACAACATAATAGAGCAGGGTTTGTGCCAGAAAGTTTTAATGACTGATTATTCTTCTATATATTTGAATTTAAAGAGAAAATTTTTTTGCAGACCCTGTTTCCAGCCCGGCGGGGTGTTGTATCTAAATGACACATGTGCTAAATATGTGTGTCAAAAGGAGGATCGATGAAGAGTTTGAATCTGTTTCCCGAATCGCTTAGCTTCCGGGTAACCCTGCTGATATACATGGTGGCCCCTTTGACGGCCGCGGTCGTCATTTTCGGATACCTGTCTTTAAGTTCCATTGAAAAGCAGGTGGAAAAACAGATGCAGACAGACCTTGAGCTGGTGGCAAGGGCGGTGCAGCTACCCTTGAGTTACGCCCTGGAAAAAAAACGCATGGGAAGTATTCAACAGGCTCTCGAGTCTGTCTTTGCCATCGGTCGAGTTTACAGTGCCTATGTTTATGACAGGAAAGGCAAAGAGATCGTACGTCTTGGCCGGGCTGCTCCTGAACCTGGACAGGAGCGGCTGACCGAACTGGCGGCAGATGGACAGAGCCGCGGGGAATATGGCAAAATGGCGGACCGTCAGGTTTTTTCGTATTTTGTACCCCTTACCGGGACCGGAGGACAGATTAACGGATTGCTCCAGTTGACAAGAAAAGAAAGTGAATTCAGCCGGAGCCTTCATGCTATCAGGATCAAGGGAATCATCATTTTCAGCGGCCTGCTGGTGCTGTTGTCCGGTGTTATTTTATATGGTCATCATCGTGCACTCGGCCGGCATCTTGGCCGGCTCAACGAGAGCATGACCCGTATTGCCGAAGGGGACCGGTATCACCGGTTTGATTTTCGAGGGCCAAGGGAAATAATAGGTATTGGTAAAACTTTTAACAATATGCTCAACAGTATAGATAAAGCTGAAAATACCATAAAGGTTCATCGACAAAACCAGGATGCCCTGGAAAGGGAACTTCGCCAGGCAGAGAAGCTCGCAGCTCTCGGGCGTCTTGCCGCCGGCACGGCCCATGAGCTCGGGACGCCTTTGAGTGTTATCGACGGCAGGGCCCAGCGTGCCCTTCGGGATAAGGAAATTTCCGCCCGGCAGCAGCAGGCCATGGAATCCATCCGGGATGAGGTCGGCCGGATGGAATATATTATCCGCCAGCTTCTGGATTTCAGCCGCCGCAACCCGTTGCGGTGTTCGGATGCTGATCCAGGCAGTATTTTAACGTCCGCTGTAATGGCAGTCCAGGAAGAGGCCCAGGCCGAAGGGGCTGTTGTTTCGTGTTCAGGCCCGAAAAATCCGGGGCAGGTCAGGCTCGATACCCTGAGGACCCAGCAGGCGCTTGTCAATCTTCTGCGCAATGCCATCCAGTCAACTCCCAATGCACAGGTACAACTGTCCTGGTACCGGCAGGACAATATGATCTGTTTCAGTGTGTCTGACAATGGCCCGGGAATCGAGCAAAAAGACCGTTCAAAAGTGTTTGAACCTTTTTATACCACAAAATCCGTGGGCCGGGGAACAGGCCTGGGTCTGTCAGTAGTGCATGCGGTTGCCCAGGCCCATAACGGGTGGGTTACCATAGATGAAAGTCCTGCAGGAGGAGCCTGTTTTATGTTTTGCGTGCCTTCCGGACCGGACAGTTTGTCAAAGGAGGATGCATGACCAGGGAAGAAATGGCCGGCGGTACGGTATGGATCGTTGAAGATGACAGGGCTCTTGGAACACTGCTGGTCGAAGAGGTTCGGGATGCAGGGCTGGACGGATACTGGAAATCATCTGCCGAAGAGGCTGTGCAGGCTATGGATACGCAGTGGCCCGACCTTATTGTATGCGATTTACGTCTGCCGGGAATGGACGGCCTGACGTTTCTCAAAAAAATTATCAGTACCGTACCGGATACCCCGCCAGGATTTTTGATCATCACGGCTTTTGGGACCATTCCCAAGGCAGTGGAAGCCCTGAAGGCCGGTGCGGATGATTTTCTGACCAAACCTTTGGATCTCGAGCATTTCATGCTGCGGGTCACCCGGATACTGGAAAAAAACCGTCTCAGGGATATGGTTTCCCAGATGCGCGGCCTGCTGAAGTCGGACAGTTTTCACGATATGTACGGTAACAGCCGGGTCATGTGTCTTTTGTTCGAACAGATCCGGCAGGTGGCCAAGGCCAGCGGGCCGGTTTTGATTACAGGTGAGAGCGGTACCGGAAAAGAGCTGGTGGCCCGGGCTATTCACATGGAAAGCGCCAGGGCCGAAGGCCCTTTTCTGCCGGTGAACTGTGCCGGCGTGCCGGCGCACCTGCTTGAGAGCGAATTTTTCGGCCATGCCGAAGGCGCCTTTACAGGGGCCCGGTCACATAGGAACGGTCTTTTTGATGAAGCCCAAGGCGGGTCTCTGCTGCTGGATGAAATATCTGAAATGCCGGTTTCCCTTCAGGCCAAGCTGTTGCGGATTCTCCAGGACGGCCGGCTTCGGCGGGTTGGTGAAAACCGGGAACACAGTGTCGATGTCAGGGTCCTGGCAGCTACCCACCGGGATATGGACAAGGCGGTCAAGTCACAGAGTTTCAGGGAAGACCTGTTTTTCCGCCTGGAGGCATTTACCCTGCAGGTTCCACCGCTTCGGGAACGGGGGGACGATATTGAGCTGCTGGCCGCCAGGTTCATGCAGCAGTTTGCCCTGGGGCTCGGAAAAACAGTGAAGGGTTTCAGCAGCCGGGCCATGGCACTGCTTTGCCAATATCCTTTTCCCGGGAATGTCCGCGAGCTCAGCAATGCAGTGGAACGGGCCGTCACATTTACGACACAGTCTCAAATCCGTGCTGCACACCTGCCCGCCCGCATCAGAAAGTTTCAATCAGATTCACTTTTGAACGATGCTTTGTCTCCTGTTTCAAAGACAGTCCGTTCCGATGAGCCGCTGTTGTCTCTTGCCCAGGTGGAGGCCCGGTATATCCATCACGTGTTGAAAAAAACAGATGGAAACAAACGAAAAGCAGCCTCTATCCTGGGGATTGGACGCAGAACGCTGTATCGCAGGCTGGAAGAATCTCTCAGATTTTCACAAGACAATGCCGGTAATGCAGAGACCGGTGTATCGACGTCATCTTAACCGTAACCTTGAAAAATATTAAAATTTAACTTGACACAGGCGCTTTGATATGAGATATTTCTTGTACAAAATATTTATACAGGCAATATTTTGGTGCAATGCAGCTTGCTGGATGCAGGCTGTCAATAAAGCACATGATATAATTTAAATGAGGAGGAACTTATGGCGAAATCAACACAATACAATCAATCAAGCCAATACGGCAAATCTGACGATTCCCTGGTTTTTGCTCATATCGCTATCGTTTTCTTTGCGCTCTTTGGATTTATCCTGAATTTTTTTAGAGGATTATGGGATGGCGTCAAACAGCTCGGTGCACTTCCCGGCTTTGTATTAAATCTGGGTAAAAAGCAGGCTGCACAGATTGGTGAAGCGGTATCTGATATGGAAATTGCCCGTGTATGGCAGCAACGTGATTCTAACAGCTAGATAGACCGGCCCTTCCTTTATTATTAAATTCTACCAGTACATCAAATTATTATTCACGGGTCTTGCCGTCCAGCACACTGCGGATGGCAAGACTTAGTTCTTTTTTCTTGAAAGGCTTGCGCAAAAGGCCGGCACCGCCGATTTCTTCTGTTTTCTTTTTTGATAAAAGCGTGCTGTTTCCAGACCAGAGTATAACCGGAATACCGGGCCTGATATTTCTGAATGCAATGCCCAGTTCAACCCCTGTAAGCCGTGGCATCGTTATATCAGATATCAGCATGTCGAAACGGTCAGGATGTTTTTCAAACAATGACAGTGCCTCCTGGCTGTCGGTCATCGTTGTAACTTTATATCCCATTTCTTCAAGCATGTCCTGGACGATATAGGGCAGCACCTGTTCATCATCCACAACCAGCAAATGTTCCGTGCCTTTTTCAGCCACAGTGTCTTCAGGCGGTTCTTCGTCAATTTCCCTGGTAACTGCCGGCAGGTAGACATCAAATCGTGAACCTTTACCCGGGGTGGAATCCACTATAATGTCACCGCCGTGTTCCTTTACTATACCGTGTACTGTAGCCAGTCCCAATCCTGTTCCGTGGCTTTTTTCCTTTGTGGTGAAAAAGGGGTCGAAAATTCTGGGCAGGATATCTTCGGGAATACCGCATCCGTTATCTGAAACACTTAGCTTGATAAATGTACCGGGAAAAATATCCGGAGATGTTTTTGAAAAGTCAGGGCCAAGTTCGACAGCAGCCAGGGAAATGGCAAGTGTTCCTGCCTGGTTCATGGCCTGGGCCGCATTTGTCGCCAGGTTGGTGACCATCTGGTGAACCTGTGTGGGGTCTCCCTGGATGGGAGGAAGATCTTCCGGGATGTCATGAGTGATGAGTAATGTGGAAGGCAGTGATGCCCGCATGAAATTTACGGCCTCTTTGACCACCACCCTGATATCTATTGTATTGAGTACGCTTTCTTTTTTTCTGCTGAATGTCAGGATTTGTGAGATAAGCGTCCTGGCTCTCTCACTGGCTGACAGAATGCCGGAAACACGTTCAAAGGCCTTGGTTTTTTCCGGAAATTCTTCCATGACCAGTTCCGCATATCCCACTATTGCAGCCAGGATATTGTTGAAATCATGGGCAATGCCTCCGGCCAGGACCCCCATGGCCTCCATTTTCTGTGAGTGTCGAAGCCGCAGCTCCATGTTCTTTCTTTCCGTGATATCCATGTGTGTGCCGACCATGCGCTGGGCTTTTCCGGCATCGTCTTTTGCAACGGTTTTCCCCCTGCCCAGTATCCACCTGTAATCCCCGGCCTTTGTTTTCATGCGGAATTCCATTTCAAAGGGCCTGGAAGAAACAAGGTGATGTTCGATGGTTTTAAGCGCTTGGGGCAGATCATCAGGATGCAGCAGCGTTTCCCAGGTTTCAAACCGCATGGGCAGTTCATCCGGGTTGTATCCCAGCATGGTATAATAACGCGGGCTGAAATAGATCTCATTTGTATCGATAGTCCAGTCCCAGACGGCATCACTGACTGAATCCAGGGTCAGCTTGAGACGTTCCTCACTTGTTTTAAGTCTTTTTTCATCTTCTTTTTTTTGAGTGACATCTTCAAATATATTCACCAGCTCACCTGAAGGCAGTGTAAAAACATAGCTGTCAAAAGTCGCGTCAAGGTGATTGTCCCTGTAAGGGGCTGACAAAAGATGCTCCGGAACCCGGGCCTCAAAGACGCGTCGGAATATATCCAGTAGGCCCATCTCTTTGATGCCTGGAAAAAGGTCCTTCACATCCCGGCCGATGAGTTCGTTTTTATCCCTGTCGGCAATGGCTTCTCCTGCCTTGTTGATGTCTTTGAGAATAAACTGCTTTCCATTGTCGGGACTCTCATAGATGGCAATGCCCAAAGCCACATTGGCGAACAGCTCCCTGAATCTTGATTCGTTTCTTTCAACCGCCTTTGTCGCTTCTTTCCATGCTGTAATATCCCGGATGACCAGGACGGTACCCAGGTATTCTTTTTTTTGATGCTGCAAAGGTGATATCGTGACCGCCGCAAAGAAAACACGGCCATTTTTGTTCAGCATTTCAAATTCATGGACCTGTTTTTTAGTGTGCGACAGCTGTCGGGGGGATAAAAATAACGGCAGCCTGTTCTTTTCTGCAGGAGCGAACAGTTCATCGACCGGCAGGGTAATTAAGGTGTTTTTATCATGGTCGAACAATGTAGTTGCCGACCGGTTGCAGTCAATAATCCGGGGGCGGTCCGGGCTGCTGTCCAAAATAAAGATCGCATCCTGCTGGCTGTTGAACACATTTTCCAGCATGGTCCTGGACTGGTGGAGTTCGGCTGTTCTTTTCCGTACCAGTTTTTCAAATGCTTCGGCTTTCTGGGTCTGGAATGACAGCAGGCTTTCTTCGTAACGGTGGCGCTGGATGGCCATGGCAAACAGGGTGGCCAGTCGCTTTACAATGGTCAGGTCAATGTCCATGTACCTGGTGGCCGGGTTGGCCAGGGCGATCTGACCTGCCACCTGGTCACCGATCATGGCCGGTACCCCTAAAAATGCGGTGATTTTGATATGGCCCGGCGGTGTTCCTGTAGATCGCGGATCATTTTCAAGATCATTTACCATGACAGGCTGGCGGTTTTCCAGCACCCATCCCCACAAGCCCTCACATTTTTCAAAAACGATAGTTTTGTCCGGAATCCGGCATTCTTCCCAGATGTCTTTGGTCATGGTATGGCTTGTAAACAGCTCTTGTGAGTCGTCAAAGGTGCCGACAAATCCGTACTCGCTTTTTGTCAGTTCCTTGGCAACCTTTAACACGCGGTTGGAAATTCTTTCAAGACTGGTGGTTGTAAGCAGCAGGGAGGCCAGGCGGGACAGGGCGGTTTCGATGTCTTTTTGAAAGACAATGTCCTGTTCCACACGTTTTTTTTCAATTATTTCCCAGACTACATCGGCATGGTAGGACAGGTTGTCGGCATCGGCCTGCGTGTAGGGTACGGGTTTGTTACCCACTCCCAGCACGGCTACCACCCTGTTATCCCGCATGACCGGTACCACAAGCTCCCGGATGACAGGGGCATGCCCATCGGGCAGCCCTCTTTTGTTTACAACGGCACTGTAGTCGTTATGGATGACCGGTTTTTTTTTCCGGACACTGTCCGCCCACACCCCGGCCTGATCGAGATCGTAGTGTATCCCTTTGCCCTCTGCTTTGCAGAATTGTTCGAGTGTTCTTGTGGACCACTGCTGCAGCGTCAGGGACTGTTCATCAGGAGAGACAAAATGAAAAAAACTGATCACGCTCTGGGTCAGCGGTTCAATAGTGTCCAGGGCCAGGGTCATGAGTTCATCCAGTGAAAGGGATGCGGCCTTTTGAATCAAAAACTGCCGGGTTTGAATGACCGGGTCTTCGGGTGCTGCTGATGATTTCTTTTTTTCCATCGGTGTTAAACAGCCTTAAGATACTGGAAAAATCGTGTAATATAATGCCATGTCATGATATTCAAGTGAAATGTTATTATACTTGATTGCCCCTGTTATTCAAGCCCTGAAGTAGAAAATATCAGGGCAATTGTATGTAAATATTTTGCATGCGATACCCCCTTGAAGATATTCATTCCCGAACAAGCTGGGAAAAAAGATCACTGGTATCGTCCTTTTAAAGCTTCTTCCGGATCGGCATATTCAATGGCAATGGCGTTGATCTGTTTTTCACAGGCCATGAAGACATCCACAAGGTCGGGATCAAAATGAGTGCCTCTATCCGATTGGATGATACCAACAGCTTTTTCATGGGAAAATGCCGGCTTGTAAATCCGCTTTGATATCAGGGCATCATAGACATCTGCCAGGGCCATTATGCGGCCGGCAAACGGGATGTCGGTTCCCTTCAATCCTTCAGGATAGCCGGAACCGTCCCATTTTTCATGGTGGGAATAGGCGATTTCCTGGGCAATGGTTAAAAAGGATTCGGTCCCCAGGCTTTTGGCCGATGTCATTATGATATCCCTGCCGTATACCGTATGTTTTTTGATTTCGCCGAATTCTTTGTCAGTGAGCCGCCCGGGTTTGAGCAGGATATTGTCCGGAATGCCAACCTTGCCGATATCATGGAGCGGGGCGGATTTGGTCAGCAGGTCAATGTACCGGTCGTCCATGGACCGGGATTTCCTGGTTTTCATTTCGCGGGTTCTTGTTGCCAGCAGGCGTACGTAATGCCTGGTCCGCTTGATATGTTCACCGGTTTCTTCATCCCTGAATTCAGCCAGCTTGCCGGCTATCTCGATCGTGACATCCTGGGTCAAATCGAGCTGCCGCGACTTCTGGATCACTTTCAACTCCAGGTTGTCCCTGTGCTCCTTTAGCATCAGGTGGGTGTTGACACGTTGTTCGAGCAGGTGGGGATTGAAGGGCTTTGTGATATAATCCACCGCTCCTAAGGCAAGTCCTTTTGTTTCATCGTTTTCGTCATTGAGTGCAGTCAGGAATATGACCGGAATTTTGGAAAACCTGTAATCCGATTTCAAGGCCCGGCAGACTTGGTAGCCATCCATTCCGGGCATCATAACGTCCAGCAGGATAAGTTCCGGAAGGCTGCGGTCAACCAGCTTTAGTGCATCAGGTCCGCTTGTGGCGACACTGATAAGGTATTTATCTGCAAGAGCCTCTACTATCAGATCGATATTTTGTTCAGAGTCGTCCACGACCATTATCTTTTTTTTCATTTCATTCATAATCATTCAGTTGTGTGATCGCCTGACAGCCTTGCCAGTTTCTGTTCGGCATCGGCAAAGCGGTAGCGGTCGATCAAGGGTTCTATGGCTTCAAGCCGTTTTTTCAGAGCCGGGCTGATGTCATATGTCTTTATCCGGGCCAAAAGGTCCCGGCATTCAGAAGGCTGTTGTTTTTGTATGGCATCCAGCAAAGACAGCATGTCTGCTTCAAGCTCGGGCGTGGCTGTTTCCATGACTGCAGCCAGTGATCCGGCAGTGTCAAGTACCTGTCTTATAAGCCTGCAAAAGGATAAAATATTGTCCTTGATCACATTTACCGGTTCTCCTGTCTGATGGATTTCATCGAGGCGTACCAGTAATTTGCGCGCCGAGTCCCCTAGTGACCTGGCCCCGATCATTGTACCGATGGAGGACAGGTTGTGGGCCGAAAATCTGATTGACTCGGAGTCGCCGTTTTCAAGGGCTGTTATTATTGTTTGATCCACCTGGTCATAGGTGGTGGTGAATTTTTTCAGCATTTTGATATACAATGATTTCTGGTCGTCCACGTAGGCCAGACCGGCGGTTGTGTCGATGAGATCCGTGTCAATGAGTTCGGCTGGCTGTTTTCCTTTGTTTTCAGAAAATGATGTCCCTTTCAGCCATTTGTTCAGGATTATGGACAGAGTTTCCTTTTTTACAGGCTTGGTCAGGCAGTCATTCATTCCGGCCTCCTGGCAGCGGTCCTTTATGCCGGAGGGATCATGCCCGCTCAATGTTACAATAGGCACAGTACTTGCCCATGGAACCAGAAGAGCCCTTATCTGCCTTGTAGTTTCATATCCATCCATTCCGGGCATTTCAAGGTCCATGAATACCATGTGAAACCTGGATTGAGACAACATTTCAACGGCTGTTTCGCCATTGCCTGCCTCATAGATGTCTGCGCCGGCTTTTTCTATAATTGCCGTGACAATCTCTCTGTTTATTGGATCATCATCTACAACCAGTATCTTTTTGCCTGCAAGCGACTGTTTATCATTATCTGCAGCCGGCTGCCTGTCCTGATGGTCCGTTGTTTTTACCAAAGGATGCCCGCTGTCATCCAAAAGGGACAATAAAGTTCTTATCAAGGTCATGGGAGGTACCGGGTATTCAATGAAAGTCAAAGATTCATTCCGGTCACCCAGCAGGGCTCGGCAACGGGATTCACAAAGGGGTTCTGTTTCGGGATGGTGAATTACCAGGGACTTTGTCTCTTTTGATTTGACAGAAATTACAGCCTGAAGGTTTTTTTCGGCATTGTCATTCAGCCGGTCCCGGTCCAGCCACTCCTGGCTGATGATGATAAAATCCAAAGGATCGGAAAATGGTTTGTCAGGGTAAACGGCCGGTTGCATGCCCAGGGCGTTGAGATTTGATTTCAAGGCTGCCGCAGGTCCGTCCGGATCGTCGATTATGTACACGGTTTTTTCAGCCAGGATCTCGACAGGCAGCCCTGGAATGCGGCTGGACAATGCAGGGGCAAAAGGCAGCGACACTGAAAAAACAGATCCCTGGCCAGGGCTGCTTTGAACTTCTATGCTGCCCTCCATGGCATCGGTGATTTTTTTTACAATGGCCAGGCCCAGGCCGGTGCCGCCATAGATCCTGGAACTGGACCCGTCAATCTGGGTAAAGGGTTCAAAAAGGCTGGACAGCTGGTTGTCCGACATTCCGATACCGGTATCCTTGACAGTTATTTTAAGCCACAGGGATTTGTCCGTTCGTTCAATGATCTCCGACAGGATTTCCACCTGGCCGGCACTGGTATATTTCAATGCATTTCCTGCAATTTTCATTATAATCTGTGTGACCCGGGATGCATCTCCTGTCATGAAAAGCGGCAGACCATGGGAAAAGCTGTATGAAAACAGGATGTTCTTTTCAAGGGCCGTGAATTTCATGACCGTGACGATACGTTCCATTATATCGCCGAGCTGGAACTCTTCCTGCTTGATTGACATTTTTCCGGCATCGATCTTTGAAAAATCGAGTATGTCGTTGAGGATGGCCAGAAGGGCGTTGCCGGCTGAATGAATGTTTGAAATCCGCCGGTGCTGGGCCTGGGCCAGGCCGGATTCCATTGCCAGCCGGCTCATGCCGAGGATGGAATTCAAGGGAGTCCTGATCTCATGGGACATGGTGGCCAGAAAATCACTTTTTGCTTTTGTGGAAGACTCCGCCCTGGATTTGGCCTTCCTTAAATCCTGGATCATTTTTTTTCGTGCCGTTATATCCTCTTTGATTGCCACAAAGGAAACGATTTCCTTGTGGTCGTTGAAAATGGGGGAAATTGAAGCCGATTCCCAGTAAAGCGTGCCGTCTTTTTTCCTGTTTTCAAATTCACCATGCCAGACCTGCCCGGATTTTATGGTTTGCCACAAACTGTTGTAAAATTCCGGGGACTGTTTTCCCGTGTTAAGGATACGCGGGTTTTGACCCAATGCCTCAGCACTGGTATAGCCTGTGACCTGTTCGAATTTTGGATTCACATATTCTATCTCTCCGTTTAAATCTGTTACCACCACGCTGACAGGGCTTTGCTCGACCGCCTGTGAAAGGCGCCTTATCTGGTCTTCGTTTTTTTTGCGCACGGTGATGTCATGAAGAGTTTCCATGACCAGGTCAGGGGTGCCGTCAGGGGCGTAGCCTGCAATACTCGTCTGGCACAAAAAAGTCCTGTACCGGTTTTCGACATCACGATGGGTGTGTTCACCTGTGTGGACTCTACCGTTTTCAAATGTTTTGCGGACAATACAGCTGCCGCATGGAGCACCTGCATGCTTTAATGTACGGAAGCATTTTTTCTTTTCCATGTCAGGTCCAAAGATTTTTTTTGCTGGTTCATTTGCCCAGACGATATTCAATTCAGGGTCAAACATGCACATGGCATCGGGCACAGATTCCAGAATGCCTTTCAGTTTTGCCTCGTTTTTTTCAAGGGCAAGGGAGCTTTCCATGAGTTTAGTGATATTTTCATGGACCGCCACGGCCCATCTTTTTCCTTCCGCTTTGAACCAGGTCAGGTTCAGCCTGAACCACCGCTGGGTTTGTGGTGAATGGCAGGGGTAATCAACGGTAAAGGAATCGATTCGGCCGGCCAGCAGAGACCGGATCTGCGCGGCAACGTTCTTTGCCTGTTTCCGGCTGGTCCCGGTGACGTTGTCGCACAGATCGATGTAACATATACCCACACCGTAATTTTCCATTTTAAGGTGATTTTCGTCGGCAAATGCTTTCCATGCCCGGTTGACGAACACGATGGTTGAGGTATGATCCATCACGGCAACGTGTTCCGGCAGGGAATCCACGATCTTGTGAAAGATCCTGTGGGCAACGGGCCTGCCGGAAACGGATTGCGGTTCATGGTTTGCTGAAGGGTACATAATGATAATCTGCCATCCTTTTTTTGTCAGGTTACGCGATTTTGAACCTGCCGGTCATGGTATTGATCTGTTCTGCCAGGCTGGATATCTCATTGGCACTGGTCTTTACCTGGCCGCTGGCGTCGGCGATTTCCGTAGAGGCCTGGTTGACCTCACCAATATCTTTTGCAATTTCTTCTGATACAGAAGAACTCTGGGCAACATTCTGGTTGACTTCCTGGATACCCAATGCCGCCTGGTGCACATTGCTGGTTATTTCCTGGGTGGCACTGGACTGTTCCTGGATGGCCGATGCAATGGATGTCACGATTTCGTTTACATCATTGATTACAGTGGTGATTTCCCGGATTTCCGTCACAGTGTCATTAGTAGTGCTCTGGATTCCTTGAATGCGCTCCCTGATTTCCTGGGTGGCGGCATCGGTCTGGTTTGCAAGGTCCTTGATTTCAGCTGCGACCACGGCAAACCCCTTGCCGGCTTCACCTGCACGGGCGGCTTCGATGGTGGCGTTGAGCGCAAGAAGGTTGGTCTGGCTGGAGATGTCTGCAATTGTTTCAGTGACCTTGCCGATCAGTTTGGCGGCCTGGCCGAGTTCCTCTACCTTGATGGACGCTTTTTCGGATTTTTCAACCGCATCGTTGGTCACCGACCGGCCTTTTTCCGTGCTCTGGGCTATTTCGTTGATGGTCGCGCTCATTTCCTCGGCCGAGGTGGCCACCATCTGGATATTGGTGGATGCCTGTTCAGATGCTGCGGCCACGCTTACCATGCTGGCGCTCATTTCTTCGGCTGCCGCGGCCACGGTATTGGATTTTTCAGATGTCTGCTCCGCACCGGCTGACATCTGGCTGGAGATGGCCGAAAGCTCAGTGGATGATGAAGACAGCACCGAAACCCCTTGTGACAGTTCGGTGAACATCTGGTTCAAGCTGCTGCTCATCTGGTTCAGCGCTTTGGCAAGGACACCGATTTCGTCGTCCTGGTCAATGTCCAGGGTCTGGGTAAGGTCACCATCTGCAAGTGCATTGGCAAAATCCACCCCTTTTTTTATCGGCCGGGTAATACCCCGGGTAAATACCAATGCCGCACCTGTGATACATATGACACCCACAAGGGCTATGATGCCGATCAGGAGCTTCATCTGGGTTATGGGTGCAAATGCCTCATGTGCGTCAATCTCCGAGATCACGGCCCACGTCACATCCATTATATTCAAAGGCCCATAGGCTGAAAGCACCTCTTCACCCAGGTAATTTGTCGCCAGCCTGTGCCCGGTTTTCCCGGCCAAAGCATCCTTGACGGTCCCGCTTTCAACCCTGCCTTTTGCCGGATTGGCAAAACTGGCAGTCACAGAGTGGGTTTCAGGAGACAGGTATGAATCAGATCTCATGAGATAATCCTGACCTACAAGGTAGCTTTCACCTGTTTCTCCCATTCCGTGCCGTGAGGTCATTACCGCGTTGATCTGGCTCACCGGGATCTGGAAGGCCACTACGCCGATCAGTTTTCCTGAAGTGTCGTGAATCGGATATCCGGCAAAGATCGAGGGCGTACCGTTGCTGGGGGCATAGGGTGCCATGTCAACCATGGCAGGACTGCCTGATTTTACGATCTTGGTCCACAACGAGGCAAGACTGCTGTCCTTGTATCTGCCATGGCCCAGGTTTTCGCCAAGGTCGCTTTCTTTTTCGTTTGTGTACATGACATGGCCATGGGCGGCACAGATCAGGAACACGTCATACATTCCGCTTTGTTCCTGGTATTCCCTCAGTTTTCGGCCAAAGGACTCCCATATGTCATGGTATTCCGGGGTTGTTACATCATAGTTTCCAGTTGCCGATACATTGGTGTCATTGTGGTACTGGACCAGCCTTTTATAAAAGGTATTGACCTCCTGCGACTGTGCAAAAATTCCCATCTGCAGAAACAGCCCCTTGAAATATTCTGCAATATGCTCCTGTTTTGCAGCCTGGAGTCCTCCCATCTCCTCATATACCAGGTGTGTTATGGCATTTTTGCTCTTGTTGACTGCAAGCAGGCCCATGATGGTCAGTGGCAGGATTCCGATGACAAGAAAGGCTGCCGTGAATTTTTTGCCCATTTTAATGTTTTTCAAACTGAACATGTTGTTCCTCCATGTGGTGGCATGAATAAGACATGCCGGTTATTTATTTGGTATTCGTAACTGTTGCAGATGTCATTTTTTCCATTACTGCAGGCAGTGTTTTTGCTATATGAGCCTTTTCAATGACCATGCGCGGGGCAAGGGCATATGATCGGGCCCGCAGATTTGCATCCTGTGTCTCAAGGCAGATAATGAGTTTTGTGTCAATCAGTGCCGGGTTAAGGGATTCAAGGCATGACAGGTCCTTTGCCGTGCGCGCGAAAAACACTATCACAGTGCTTCCTGCCGGGGCTGAATCGACTGTTGGAACAAACTCGTCAAGGTTGTTTGTATCGATCATGCAAAAGTTGTCGACTGCAGATACCTGCCTGGATATAGTCTGTATGACAGGGTCTGGTTTTTTATTGAAAACTATGATTCTCATCAGGGTCCTTTTTGGCCGGATATAAAATATTTGACCTGTTAAATTTTGTCTTTCATTTCTGGTATTTCAAGATGTGTGCCACGGGAAAAAAGCGGAAGGTTTTATATTTTTTTATAATAATTACAGTTAGATAACAAAAAATTTATATCTGCAGGGCATGAATGCCCCGGGAATGAGTTTTGTTTTTCAAAACTTTTTTTGTTTTTCAAAACAATTTGGAGTGTGAGTGGGTCAGGACTTTTTCAACTGGTATTTTCGAATGAAATGATACAGCCTGTTTTTGCTTAAACAAGATTGTTTTGCTGCCTGGTCGAGATCCCAGCTGTTATTTGACAGCAGCATTGAAAAATAATGCTTTTCGATTCGTTCAAGGGCTTTTTCCTTGAAGGATTTGAACTCCTCCAGGGGTTGTTCCGCACCCGGGGAAATGGGATCTTCAGATTTGTGCAATCCTTTTTTGACATGGGATAAACGGATATGATCCGGCAGGTGCATGGGGTATACCATCGGGATTCCCGGGTCGGCGATCAGGGTTTTTTCAAGGACATTGATCAGCTCCCTGACATTTCCGGGCCAGTCATGGCTCTCAAGGATGGACATGGTTTCCGGCAGCAGCACTTTGCGGGCAATGTGGTGTTTTTTGCACAGCTGGCCGGTATAGTGATGTGCTATGTCATGAATATCCTCTTTGCGCTCCCTTAAAGGCGGCAGTGAAATGGTAAAGGTTTTGATCCGGTAGAGAAGATCCTGCCGGAAAGTGCCTTCAGCCGCCATTTTTTCAAGGTTCCGGTTGGTGGCTGCGACCAGCCTGAAATCGCTTTTCAGTTCAACTGTACTGCCTACCGGCCTGAATTTTTTTTCCTGCAGTACCCTCAGGAAAGTTTTCTGTGCTGCCAGCGGCAGTTCACCGATTTCATCCAGGAACAGGGTGCCGCCGTCCGCCATTTTGATCAATCCGTCAGAGGCCTTGTCCGCTCCGGTGAAAGCTCCTTTCCTGTGCCCGAAGAGCAGGCTTTCGATAAGGGTTTCAGGCATGGAGGCACAGTCAACTATTATGTAGCTTTCGCCACTGACAGGCGAATTGTCGTGAACTGCCCTGGCAAAAAGTTCCTTGCCGGTTCCGCTTTCCCCCTGGATCAATACGCTTGCTTTGCTTGGCGCGCACTGGGCCAGTTGTTCCAGGCATTTTTTCAACAGGTAGCTTGTGCCGATGATACCTGTCGGTTGAAGCATGAGCCTGGCTGTTTTTTTGTGTTTCGCCTTTCTGTATTCAAGTGCCTGGTTTATCTGCAGGGTCAATGTCTGTTTGTAAAACGGTTTTTCAATGTAATTCCAAGCTCCGTTGTTGATCGCGATTTCCGCGCCCTGGCCTGAGCCCATGGCCGTGATGATAATGACTTCAGGGCGGGAGTTGTTCTGTTTTATGGCCGGCAGTGCATCGAGCCCGTTACCGTCAGGCAGGTTCACATCCAGGAAAACCAGGTCCAGGTCTTTTTCTTCGATCATGGAAAGTCCCTGTGCCAGGTTGGCGGCTGTGAAAACCTCGTGGGACAGCGCCTCCATTCTGGCAGAAAGGATCTCCCTGATATGGGCCTCGTCATCTATTACCAGGATTTTGGCCATGGAACAGTATCTCCTTTGATGTTGATAGCCCGTTTATACCTGATTTGAGCTGTAAAAAAAAGAAAAAACTCAAGCGCAGGCCGTATCCCTGCACGGGCAGCCCATGGTCTAAAAATAACTTGATTTGTCCCAGCAGTGGGTGCAAAGTTTTTCCTTGGGCAGGCCGATGGCTGCAACCAGGTCGTCAAGGGTCTGGAACCTGATGCTGGACAGATTGAGCCGGCTGGTGAGTTTTTCGATCATGGCGTTGTATGGCTCTGATCCGTTAGAGGCATAAGCTGCCAGGTCGCCGTCCGTCGTACCCTCTATGTCGTAGATTGCCTTTCTGGCCGCCAGATCCATGTTGGACCGGGAAGTCGAAAAATTTAAGAACTCACAAGGATGTATCAGGCAGGGGCAGGCTATTCGCATGTGCACCTCCCTGGCCCCGTATGCATAGAGTATTTTGGTGTTGTCCTGGAGCTGGGTGCCCCTGACCACAGAATCGTCGCAGAAGATGATGCGCTTGTTGCAGATTACCTCCCGTATGGGAATCAGCTTCATTTTTGCCACCAGGTTCCTCACGGACTGGTTCTGGGGCATGAAACTTCTGGGCCAGGTTGGTGTGTATTTCACATAGGGCCGCTGGTACGGGATTTTACTGTGATTGGCAAACCCGATGGCGTGGCCGATACCGGAATCGGGTATTCCGCCCACCAGGTCGGCGGTGACGGTTTCCCGCCTGGCCAGGGCGGCCCCGCAGTTGTAACGGACCTTTTCCGTATTGATTCCTTCATAGGTCGAAGGGGGATATCCGTAATAAACCCACAAAAAGGCACAGATCTGCATTCTTTCACCGGCCGGATGCACTGTTTCAATACCCTCGGCCGTCATGAAAACAATTTCATCCGGGCCCAGGTTGTAATCGATTTCAAAACCAAGGTTGAAGAATGCGCTGGACTCAGAGCTGGCAGCAAAGGCATCGTGGCTTTTGCCTATAACGACAGGAGTCCGGCCCAGCCGGTCCCTGGCGGCATAAATTCCGTTACGTGTAAGAATCAGCATGGAGCAGGAGCCCTTTATCCTGGACCTGGCATGGAGGATCCCGTCCTTGAAGGATTGTTTCTGGCTGATGAGAATCGCCACCAGTTCCGAGGGATTGATGTCCCCCTGGCTGGTTTCGGCAAAATGAATGTTCTGTTTGAATGCCTGGTCGGCCAGTTCTTCAAGATTTGCGATCCTGCCGACAGTGACAACTGCGAACTGGCCCAGGTGGGAATGGATCATGACGGGCTGGGAGTCTGTATCACTTATGACACCTATTCCCGAGCTGCCTGACAGCTCCTCGAGGTCGCCTTCGAACTTGGACCTGAAATATGCACTTTCAAGTTTATGGATGCTGCGGTGAAATCCATCCGGGGCGACGGTTGCCATGCCCCCCCGCTTGGTGCCGAGATGAGACAGGTAATCCGTACCGTAAAAAAGCGTATTGCGGCATGCCTGCTTTGATGCACAGCCAAAAAAACCACCCATAACTGATACTTCCTCCTTTTTTAAATCAGCTTAAACCAAATTTCGAAAGCTGAGTCAGTTACAAAGGTCAATTAATCATTATTTTACTTAATGTCAAATAAATTTGCCGGCTCTTCTATACATTAAGGGCGCGTGATACAGTTGTTCCTGCCTGTTCTTTTTTAAAACAGGCAAGCTATATGACTTGATATTTATTTTGTATTCCAGTAAAAAAATAATAAAAGGCCGTTGTCCGTCAACATATCGCGGGTTGGACCGGATAAAAAAGGGGATGTTGTGGATAAAATTGTCACTGTCGCAGATATGAAAATCAGCACCGATGAAAGTGATATCCTGGTTGCCAACGGGATTGGGTCGGGCATTGGTATCGCGGTTTATGATCCCGTGGCCAGAGTGGGAGGAATGATGCATTTCATGCTTCCTGATTCCAGTATTGACACACGGGCACGTGAGGACAAGCCGCTGATGTTTGCAGATACCGGTATTGATTCCCTGTTTAGCGCAGTTGCCGGGTCCGGGGCGGATAAACGCAACCTCAAAGTGTTTGCCGCCGGCGGTGCCGGAATTATCAATCAGCCGTCATCCTGTCACATCGGCAGACAGAACGAGGCAGCACTGCTAAAGGCGCTTAAAAAGGCCGGTGCGAGGCTGGAGATAAAGGAACTCGGCGGCCATGTGACAAGGCATATGCGGCTGTCCATTCGAAACGGGGATGTCGTTGTCCAGACTTCACGCCGGTTGCCGGAGGAAACGAAATGACCACAATCCAGGATTTGATCAGGGAGATACAAAAGCTCAAACCCATACCGGCAGTGGTTAACCTCCTGATTGAAAAGGTTGATCAGCCCGGGGCTTCCATGGAAGAAGTGGCCGGTATCATCAAGTACGATCCCGCAGTGACGGCCATGTTGTTGAAAACCTGTAATTCAGCTTACTTTGGTTTGAAAAATCCGGCCGAGTCAGTTGAAGAAGCTGCCATGTACCTGGGTACGGACCAGATCGTCGAACTGGTGCTGTTCAAGTCCGGTGCCGGAATCATGAAAGGCCGGCAGAACGGATACGGTCTCAAGGAGGGAGCCCTCTGGAAATATGCCGTGACATCTGCCCTGGTGGCCAAGCATATTGCCCGGCAGCTTTCCATGGACAACATTAATACCATTTTTACGGCTGCATTGCTCAAAGATCTTGGGAAAATTCTTCTGGATTCAGTAGTGGCGGAAAAAATACAAAAAATAGATCAACTGGTGGTCCAGCAGAACTTGAGCTTTCTCGAGGCTGAAAAACAGGTGATCGGCATAGACCATGCCGAACTCGGCGCCATGATCGCCAAGATGTGGAAATTCAGCCCCAGGATGGTCAAGATCATACGGCATCATCACCTGCAGGACCCGGCCATGCAGACTGAACATGATATTATAACGGTTTACCTTGCCGACTGCATATGCATGATGCTCGGGCTTGCCGTCGGAGCGGACGCTCTGTCATATCAGTTTTATCCCGATGCCATAACGGCCCTTGGCCTGGATTCTGCAGCGATTTCCAGGGTAATGGCCGGCTTTACCAGTGAAATGGAAGAGATTGAATCCCTGCTGGCGCTTTTTTAAACTGCCGACAGACCGGCATGATTATGAATAAAACCTTGAGGAATCATTATGACGACCATTTTTATAACCGGCGCCTCCGGGTTTGTCGGCTCGTTCCTGGCTGAAAAACTGCTGACCCAGGGATACCGGGTCTGCGGATCAGGTACTTCTGACCGCCATTCTTTGAGTGAAATCCATGATCGTTTTGTTTGGCTGCAGGCTGATACAACAAAACCGGGTTTATGGCAGGAAGAGGTCGGTAATGCCGATGCCGTTATCAACCTGGCCGGACGTTCCATTTTTGCTTATTGGACCGGGGCCCGAAAAAAACAGATTTACGATTCGCGCATCCTTACCACCCGTCACCTGGTCGAGGCAATGAAACCGGGAACAGTCCTGCTGTCAACATCTGCCGCCGGTATTTACGGCAACGCCGGCGAAACAGAACTGGTCGAACAGGCCGATCCGGGAAATGATTTTCTGGCCAGGGTGTGCATTGACTGGGAACAGGAGGCTTTTGAGGCCCTGGAAAAAAATGTGCGGGTTGCGGTTATGCGGTTCGGGGTGGTACTTGGAAGAGGAGGAGCGTTGTCAAAAATGCTGCCGGCATTCAAATGGATGATGGGCGGTCCCTTAGGTTCCGGCATGCAGTGGTTCCCCTGGATCCATGTACAGGATCTTTACCGGGCTGCAGTATATCTGATGGAACACGATTCTTTGTCCGGTGCATTCAATTTTGTATCACCAGGCAATGTGCGATATAAAACCTTTGCCCGGGCCCTGGGAAAAACTGTTCACCGGCCGGCCTTCATGAAAGTTCCTGCCCTGGCTGTAAAGGTGTTCATGGGAGAAATGGGAGCCTCTTTTCTGAACAGCCAGAAGGCCGTTCCTGAAAAGCTTCTGGCTGAAGGGTTTACATTCGATTTTCCTGACCTTTCTGCGGCGCTGGAAAATATTTTAAACCGGCAGGATACTATGAAATAGGGGCTTGTATTTCAGGGTGGTTATGGTATAAAATTTGCTTTTATATAACTTTCGGAGTTGGTGAGTTAAATGGGGTCAGGTTTGCATTATTGCGTTTTTGACCCTGTGAATATTATTTTATGGAGGTAAACAGAAAATGAATTTTGCATCAGTGGACGATATACTGCAGTTTGCAATTGACAGGGAAAAAGAAGCCGTAGCGTTTTATAAAGAGCTCAGTGAAAACGAAACATTTTCAGCTGCAAAGGAAACCTTTCTCAACTTTGCCGCTGAGGAACAGAAACACGTGGACCTGGTCTCTGATATCAAAGGCAACAAAGACAAAATTGAATCCTATGAATTCAAAAAGATAACAGACCTTAAAATCAGTGATTATCTTGTTGAAAAACAATATGCACCCAACATGATCATGCCCGATATTCTGCGGATCGCAATGAAACGGGAAGAAAAAGCGGTCAATCTTTATAACGAGCTGGCCGGACAGACCAGTGATCCCCAGGTTGAAAAGGTTTTCAGGATGCTGGCCCAGGAGGAAGCAAAACATAAACTGGCCCTTGAGTCCATGTATGATGATTACCTTGCCGATAATGAGGGTTAAACTCCAGCCCTGCAGCCGCCGGCCGGTAATACAGCTTTATTAGGTTTTACCGGCCGGCTGTGTTTTTTTAAAAATACAGGTGTCACAAGGAAAACAGTATGGATTTTCAAGCAGTCATAAAGTCCAGGCGGGCAATCGGTTTCTTTGACGAAACCCGGCCTGTGTCAGACGAATTGATTAAAAGGATGATCAACCTGGCGGCAATGACACCGTCATCGTTCAATCTCCAGCCCTGGAACTTAGTGGTGCTGACCGACAAAGAAGACAAACTGCGTCTCCAGGCCTGCGCCATGAACCAACCCAGGGTAAGCCAGGCACCGGTTACCATGATTGTTCTTGCCGACCGCGATGGATATCTTTCCACATCATCCACCGTGGAAAGGGTTTTCAAGGAGAATATCAAGGCCGGGATAATGACCCCGGATCAGCGCGACTGGTTTGAAAAGGCCCGTAACAATCTGTATGGAAAAAGTGAACAGTCTGTCCAGGCATTTGCCTGCAAGAATGCCGGGTTTTTTGCCATGGCGTTGATGCTGTCCGCCAAGGCCCTGGGCCTTGATACCCATCCCATGGACGGATTTGATCACGAAGCGGTTGTCAGGGAATTCAACATTCCCGAAAATTATTATATACCGCTTCTTATTTCCGTGGGCTATGCCGACAGGCAGCACGACCTGCCGGCGCCAAAATGGCGCAAGAGCGTCGAGGATATCGTTGTTTCCTTTGACCGCTGATCTTCCTGGCCGGCCTATGGACTTAAGCCCGCTTTTCAGGCCGTCGACCCTGGCGGTTGTCGGGGTGTCCACAACACAAGGCACCCATCCGGCCAACGTGATTTACACCAAAAACCATCTCAGGTATCCGGCCGCCGTTTTTCCTGTAAATCCCAAGGGCGGCACCCTGTCACGTGAGCCTGTATATGAAAGCATCGGCGATATCCCCGTTCCGGTGGATCTTGCGGTTATTGCAGTCAGGGCCCGTTATGTCCCTGATGTGGTCGAACAGTGTATCAAAAAAGGTGTTCGCGGGGCTGTGATCGTTTCAGGGGGTTTTGCCGAAACCGGTGATAAAAAATTGCAGGACAGGATCACGGCCATTGCCGCGGAGGCGGATTTTCCTTTTATAGGCCCCAACTGCCTGGGCATTTTTTCCCCAGGCTGTGTGGATACCTTTTTCCTGCCCGGGGAGCGTATCATTCACCCTGGAAAAGGCAATGTAGCTTTTGTCTCCCAGAGCGGAGGCGTATTGATCGACCAGCTTGTCAAGTTCGCCGGCCAGGGCATAGGGGTGTCGACCGCCGTGAGTATCGGCAACAAGGCCATGATCCAGGAAACCAGTCTGCTGCAATGGTTTGCCTCCGACCCTGAAACCGCGGTGATAGCTTTTTATATAGAAGGTTTTGGAAAAGATGAGGGCCGGCAGTTTGTAAGGGTGGCCGAAGCCTGTAACAAACCGGTTATAGTACTCAAAGCCGGGAAAAGCACAAAAGGAGTTGCGGCCGTCTCAAGCCACACCGCATCCCTGGCAGGAGACTACAAGGTTTTTTCAGATATCATGAGACAGCATTGTGTGGCCGAAGCCCTGAATGAATTTGAGCTGACCTCTTTTGCAGAGGCGTTGAGCTGTTACCCCGAAGGCGGAAGCGGCAATATCGGGATCATTACCTTGAGTGGCGGGCACGGGGTGCTTGCGGCCGATGCCTGCATCAGCCATGACCTGGCATTGCCGGCATTGTCCGCGGCTACCGTCACGGCGATTCACAGTCGATTGAGCGACGGAATAAAGGACATCGCCTCTCTTGACAATCCCATCGACCTGACAGGCAGCGTAACGGACAGGGACCTGGTTACAGCGGCCAGGCACCTGTCAAGAGATGACAGGATCGACTGCATCATGGCACTGCTGCTGCCTTATTCCCCGGGAGTGTCGGCCGATATCGGCGCCAAATTGTCACGGGTGTTTCAAGACGAGGGAAAACCGATGATTGCCTATGTTCCCAATGAAGATAAATATTCCATTATTATCGAGGGGTTTGAGCTCAACAACATTCCCGTGGCCTCTTCGGTGGAAGGGGCGGTCCTGATGGCAAAAGCATTGAAGCGGTGCCGGCCATGGTAGATTCAAAGCCTCATAAAACAAAAGACCTGGAGAAAAAGGGTCGCTCGATCCTGAATGGGGCACGGGATACCGGATGGGTTCTCGAGCCTGATGCCAAGGCTCTCATGGAGTTGTACGGGCTCGATATCCCACGGTTTTACCTCGGAGACTCGTTGAAGGGTGCAAAACTTTTCCTCAAACAGGCAGACGGACCTGTGGCGGCCAAGTGTGTATCACCGGATATCCTTCACAAGACCGAGCATGGAGCAGTTGTCACGAACATCCGGACCGGGGCGCAGCTCGAGGCTGCAGTGAAAAAGTTCAGGCGGCTTCCGGGGTACCGGCAGGTGCTGGTGGAGACCATGATCCAGGGGGTGGAACTGCTGGTGGGCGCAAAGATCGATTACCAGTTTGGACCGGTGGTCGTGATGGGGATCGGCGGGATCAACGTGGAGATATACCAGGACACGGCCATCAGGATGGCACCGCTGGTACCTGCAGACATAAGATCCATGGTGGATGCCCTGAAGGGAAAAAAGATCCTTCAGGGTTACCGGGGCAGGCCAGGCGTTGATATGGACGCTGTTATCGAAATGGGAGTCAGGTTTTCATCCCTGGTATGCGGCATGAAAGAGATGATCGAATCCATTGACCTGAATCCGGTAATCTGCACTCCCGATAGCTGTGTCATTGCCGATGCAAGAATTGTTTTAAATCGGGATTATATTGAACACAAAGATACAGGGCCTGATTCCCTGTAGCAGTATATGATACATTGTTGTATCATGAGACAGGTGACCCGCTTGGCCGGGTATCGTGATTTTAATTTTGTATCTGCGTCATTTCACTGTTTATCGCTTCAGCGAACTCAGAACATTTCAGGGTTTTAGCACCCTCCATCTGGCGTGCCAGGTCATATGTGACCTTTTTACCGGTAATGGTGGTCTCCATGGCACGGCGGATGAGATCGGCCGCTTCTTTCCATCCCATATAATCAAGCATCATGGCTCCTGACAGGATCAGGGATCCGGGATTGACCTTGTCCTGGCCGGCATATTTAGGCGCAGTGCCGTGGGTGGCTTCGAATACGGCACAGTCCTCTCCGATATTGGCACCCGGCGCCAGCCCCAGGCCGCCGACCATGGCTGCCAGCAGATCGGAAATATAGTCTCCGTTCAAATTTGGCGCGGCAATTACGTCATATTCCTCAGGCCTGAGCAGAACCTGCTGAAGCATGTTGTCGGCAATCCTGTCCTTTAGCATGACCATATTTTCCGGGCACCGGCCGTTAAACTCTTCAAACACCCTGCTTTCAAAAATCACTGAATCGGAAAATTCTTCAAGCGCCAGTTCATACCCCCATTTTAAGAATGCGCCTTCAGTGAATTTCATGATATTGCCCTTGTGCATCATGGTAACGCTGCTGCAGTTATTGTTCAGGGCATACTGTATGGCTTTTCTTACCAGGCGTTTGGTATTTTTTTCGCTGATGGCCTTGATGCCGATACCCGTAGTGTCCTTTTCAAGAAATACACCTGTGAGGGAGGATATAAAGTCAACAGCCTTTGCGGCATCGCCGGAGCCTGCTTCAAATTCGATTCCCTGGTAGATATCCTCGGTGTTTTCCCTGAAAATCACCATATCTATTTTTTCCGGGTTTTTCAGAACGCTGGTCACCCCTTTTATATATCGTACAGGCCTGATGCAGGAAAAAAGATCCAGGCGCTGGCGTATGGCCACGTTCAGGCTTCTCATCCCATGGCCCACTGGAGTTGTCAACGGTCCCTTGATCGCGATCCGGTTTTCCTTTATCTGTTCAATGGTTGAATCCGGCAGCCATTGACCGGTCTGTTCAAATGATTTTTCCCCTGCCAAGACTTCTTTGAACTGGATGGCGCGTTCATTTTTATATGCTGTTTTCACCGCGCAATCTATGACCATGCGGGTGGCATACCAGATGTCCGGGCCGGTTCCGTCTCCCGGAATACAGCAGACAACAGGGTTATCGTTTACCTGGTGAATGCCGCCGGCCGATGGTTGAATATCTTTGTTCATCTTAAGTTCTCCCGGGTTGATGGTTAGTCTTTGAATACCAGTTTGCCGCCGATATAGCCCGCCACACCTGCCGATGCGACCATTACCAGGCTGATGAGGATGAAAAGCCATCCCCTGGCAGTAAGCAGCACTTCGGGATCTGCGATGTACCAGACAAGCAGGATAAGGCAAGAAATCGTGGTGACGGCTGCTGCGGCAATTTTCAGTTTGAACATGACTGTCATGGCGCTGCGGTATTTTTTCTTCCATTCGATTGTGCCGGAAAACAGCACAAAGGGCATTGCCAGGGCCACGAACACCAGGTTTACAACCCCAACTTTAGTGAAAAATGGCATGTCCAGGATCCAGGATACAAGGAAAACAAGGAAAGCCACCGGCAAAACTCCGTTGGGAAAATGAACCGATACCGGGTGAGCATGGTGCCTTACCATCAGGTCGGTAACACGGTCCATCCCGGATGCCGGTGCCGTTTGCTTTTCAGGCGTTTTCCCCGGCGGTTTCCCGGTTGCCCGGGATTTTTTTTCAGGTATGTCAGCAGGGTCGATCTCAATAAATTTTGAAGCAGGGACTCCGCAGACAGGACATTTATCCGGGGGTGACGATCCTTTGTGTATATACTTGCATACCGTGCATTGCCATGTTTTCATTTTGTTATCAATCCTTTATCGTTTGTCAATAGGGGTGAATGTACAGTTTTCAGGGCCGCAGTAATCTCCGACATAGGCGGCACCGGGCCGATAGAGCAGTGGCTTTGGTGCGGCTGTGGCATGTTGTTCCTCGATGACATGGGCGGTCCAGCCTGCCATGCGGGACAGGGCAAAGACAGGGGTGAACAGGTCCATGGGAATATTCATGGTATAAAACAAAGAAGCGGAATAAAAATCCACGTTCACGAAAATATCTTTTTTCTTGTGAGCCTTGAAGGCGGCTTTGGCTTTTGTTTCCAGAGTACGTGACAATTCATGCCATTGCGGCTGCCCTGTTTTTTCGCCCTGGATACGGCTCATGGGTTCCAGGATGACGGCACGGGGGTCATCGGTCTGGTAGACAGCATGGCCGAGTCCCATGATCAATTCCCCTTTTTCCAGTACACTGGAAATATAGGTGTCAATATTGTCAGGAGTACCGATGTTTTTGAGCATTTCCATGACCCTGACATTGGCGCCCCCGTGCAGTTCCCCGGACAAAGACCCTATGGCCGCTGAAACGG
This sequence comes from uncultured Desulfobacterales bacterium, assembly GCA_964397015.1. GTDB lineage: Bacteria > Desulfobacterota > Desulfobacteria > Desulfobacterales > Desulfobacteraceae > MADRE2. Next base: position 52,871 of record CAYNHL010000003.1, read on the forward strand.
CGGCATAAATATGGGCCCGGGTTGAGGCAACCTGGCGGGCGGTAAAGGTTGAAGCGTTGAATGAATGCTCGGCATGCAGTACCAGGCTGGTATCAAAAAACTTTGCCGTTTCCGGGTCCGGGCGGGTGCCGGTCATCATGTACAGAAAATTGGCGGCATGGTCCAGATCCGGGTCGGGCACAACCGGCTTTTCCTGCCGGCGCGCCCGCTCAAAGGCTGCTGTTATGACTGCTATACCGGAAATCAATGTCAGGGCATGTTCAATTGCTGCTTCAATTGATTTATCGGACAGTGGGCCTCCTGGTGCCGCCAGCATGGGAATGGCCGCCTGAAGCACATCCATGGGTGAGGTTCCTGACGGAAGGCGTTCTAAAAAAGAATAGATATGGTCCCGAATCACCCGTTTTTCAGAAAGCCTGGATTTAAACTCTGAAAGTTCATCCCGGCGGGGCATCCGTTCGTTGAGCAGCAGAAAACAAACCTCTTCAAAGGATGTTTCAGGCACCAGCTCATCGATGGAGAATCCCCGGTAAATGAGTTTTCCCTCTGCCCCAAGGACATTGGAGATCCGGGTGGAGGCAACTTCAATTCCCCGCAGTCCGGTGTTCAGGATGGGCGCACATTCGTCCATAGTGTTTTCCGCCATAGTGTTTTTCACCAAAGTGTTCTTAAATTGGTTCAGACTATTTTTTCAACCGGCCGTCGTTCCGGGGTGTAGGCTGCTTCGCGTTTTTTCAGGTGAAGGTCCTTTGAGACATAAAGCCCGCAGTAACATGCACCGAATTCATCTAAATCTTCCTGACGGTATTCACAGGGGCATATGATGTCCCTGTCATGGTCGCGGTCTCCTGCAGCCAGGCGGCATGGACAGGCCATGTATCCGTACCGTTCCTTGTTTTTCATCAATGAATCGAGCAGTTCGAATACAAGGTCCTTGTCCTTGTTAAAATAAATTCCTTTGGCTTCATTGGTTTTTTTCAACATTTCATATAATTGTTCAAGTTTCATTTTTTCGTATCCAATGCCGTCATGATTTCGTTTTCCTTGAATCCAACTATTACCCGGTCTTCAATAATCAACGTCGGGAACGAGCACCTGTGATTCACTTCTTTTACCTTTTCTATGGCGGCTTTTCTTTCGTCACCTTCCAGAAGATCAACCTCTTCGTATTCAAAATCCACATCGTATTCTTCGAGCAGCCGCCGGGTGGATTTGCAATGGCTGCAGGTGCTTAAAGCATATAGTTTTACATGATGTTCAGTCATGGGGACTCCTTTATAGATTCTGTAATGTTGTCAGTCAATAATCAATCTGCTATAAAAATAATGCATTTTTTATACCATATGTTCAATTCAAATGTAATACAAGATTTCAGGGTATGATTCAAAACAGATTTGGCCTGATTTTTGCTTTTGTAATAAAATTGGGCTTTTTGGAGTTGGTCGGATCATCATTAAGAGGGGCATCGCTCAAAGCCATTATGACATCTTTGAATTAAGGGAGGTTTTTTTCAATGAACCAGTGGTACTGCACTCTTTGTCATGACCGCACCCGCAGTGAGGAAAAGCCGGAAGTTTGTGCCAGTTGCGGGGCTGACAACCGCATGATCCTGGATGAGGAGAGTGAACTGCCCCAAGACCTCGAAGAGGTCAGGTCCCGGGCCAGAACTCTTTTAAAAGGATTCTGCGCAGTATATCCTTTTTGCAACGGTGGAGATGACCGGATCTGCCAGCGCCAGGCCTACGGCAAACCCATAGGGTTCGGTGGAGCCGGCCAGGGGGGAGGCTTCAGGGCCAATGTCACCGCCCTCCAGGAAGTTTTGCTGCAAACTTTTGTGGTCGGGGATCATTTCGATCCTGAAACATCTGTCCGGTTCCTTGGACTTGATCTTGATTTCCCTGTGCTTGCATCTTCTACCGCCGGTGTGGAAAGTTACAACAATGTCATGGCTGAATCCCTTTTCTGCAGGGCTGTCGTAAAAGGGGCCCGGGAAGCAGGCACCATAGCGTTGCGTGGTGATACCTGGTTTTACACTCTCGAGGATCATCCCGGCCTGGATGCGATCAGGGAAAATGAGGGATGGGGAATCCAGATTTTCAAACCACGAGCCCAGGACGATCTAAAGCGGTTGATCGAGATAGCTGAAAGCGCGGGGTGCAGGGCTGTGGGAGTGGATCTTGACGGCTGCGGTTCCACCAACATGGCCGCCCACGGGCAGCCGGTGTTCCGCAAGAACACAAAGGATATCAGGGAGCTGGTATCGTTTTCTTCACTGCCCTTTATTGCAAAAGGGGTAATGACAGAGCACGATGCACTGCAATGCTGTGAAGCCGGGGTGTCGGCCATAGGGGTTTCCAATCATGGCGGCCGGGTACTTGACAGCACGCCCGGGGTAGCGGCCGTGCTGCCGAAAATACGGCAGGCTGTGGGCGACGATGTGGTGATCACTGCGGACGGAGGGGTCAGAACCGGTTATGATGTATTGAAAATGCTGGCCCTGGGAGCAAATGTCGTGATGCTGGGAAGGGATATCATTCGGGCTGCGGCCGGGGGCGGTGCCCTTGGAGTCCGGCTTCACTTGTCCCATATACATGCCGTGCTTCGGCACGCCATGCTCATGACCGGGGCCGTTGATATCGGGACGGCTGGTCCGGATATACTTCAAACAAAAGAATAGAAGCTAACAGAACTAATAAAAAGGAGTTTTGTCATGGGAAAAGTACTGGTTGTATATGCCACGCGGTCTGACGAGACCAAGGCTATCGGGGAGCTTGTCGCTGAAGGATTGCGGATATCCGGTCATGAAGCACAGTTGAAAAAGGTCAGTGAGATCCAGTCTGAAAAGGACCTTGCAGGTTATGACGGGTATGTGTTTGGTTCGGCAACCTATCACGGGGAGATGATTCCCGGAATGAAGCAGATGCTGTTTATAGCCGAAAGGGCCGGACTCGAGGGAAAGCCCGGAGGTTCTTTTGGTGCCTATGGCTGGAGCGGTGAGGCGCCAGGCCGAATTTTCGATACCATGGAAAATATATTTAAAATGAAAATGGTGGACGGTCCGCTGATGTTAAAGGCCAGCTGGATGGACGGCGGAATTAAGGCCGCACAGGAATACGGCAGAAAACTTGCCGGTCTTTTGTAGCTTTTTGTTGCAGATCCGGCATCATGAACAAAACAAGCAACGGCATGATTTCGGCTGCGGCCGGGGTACTCAAGCACGAATGGGGCATTGACCTGGAATGTATCCGCCCTGATCTCATGATCGAGGGCAGCCCTGAACGCAGCCTGTCTCGTCTGGTTGTCCAGGACACTCATAACAATCTATACCTGCTTGAACAATTCTGTGTGCAGCAGTATCCGGTAAAAAACAGGATCGCCGGTGTCCTGGACTATCTTTATGAACAGGGCATCGAAGAGATTTGTCCCTTAATCAAAACCCTTTGCAAAGAAAGCCTGCCGGTTATCGGCAGTCACTGTTATCAACTGTCCCCATACCTGTCATCTCACGGTTTCAACCGCCCGGATTATCTGCAAGATGCCGGCGCCGGGGAAGCCCTGGCAGGTTTTCTGATCAGGATGAACCGGGTGTCGGACCATGTGAAGTCCCGGTTCTCATTTCCCGTTTTTTCCATAAAGCGCTATATCCAGCACATGAAAACACAAATGAAGAACCATGATCCTGTGTATTACAGGCGGTATCGACCTTTTTTTCGGTATTTGATCCCTTTTTTTCAAACAGCGCATGACCGGCTGCCCATGTCTTTTGTCCATGGAGATTTTCATCCCCTGAACGTCATCTGGGCCGGCAGCCGGATCAAGGCAGTCATTGACTGGGAATTTACCGGCATCAAGCCCTGTATATACGACGCGGCCAACCTGGCGGGATGTGCCGGAATCGAAGATCCCGAAGGTCTGGGAATGAAAATGATCATGACATTTATCCGGTCATTGAAAAAATCAGGTATTTTTTCAGATCATGTCTGGGAATCGTTTTTTGAATATGTCCTCGCGTTGCGTTTTGCCTGGCTGGCCGAGTGGCTGCGGAAAAGGGATTTGCGGATGCTCGAGCTGGAGGCTCTTTATATGAAGATCCTGGTTGATCATGAACATGATCTCAAAGAGCTATGGCAGAAAGGAACATGAAGAAAACGGCGATGGGATTTCCCACCGCCGTCATAACTGCCTGCATAAAGGATTATATCAGTCCAGAACTTCCATGAGTTTGCCGCATCCTTTATTAAGTTTGAGTTCAGAACGTGATAATTTCAAAATCATTGTCTTTGAATCCTGCCATTGAAGGGTGACCTGACATATCGTCCAGTATTGTCAGATCCTGGCTCAGGGCAGCATCGAGTGTTCCCATCTTGCCGGCACATGCCCTGCAGACCCCGGCAACGAGATCCTGGTCAATCACTTTATGCCACAGGCTGTTCAGGGGGTGGGAAGCTGAAATAAGCTCGGGTATCAGTTTGACGCTCGCGCCCTCCATGACGATCTGGCAGTCATGACCCCTGGATTTCATATCCAGTGCATTCAAAAGGACATGAATAAAGCACATGGGGTCTGGATTGAATACGAACAAAGCGAATTTTTTCATGTTGTCTCCATATAAAAAGGGTTGTATTTTGCACTCAGGAATAATACAAGTTTTGTACCAGTGGTGCAGGCTCGGTTATCTTAAGCTTTTTCAACGGCACCGGCCGCCGGCAGACTGTATCTTGATACAGTATTGTTTCGTTCGGATCTGTCCCATTTTTCAGCAGGCGAAAGGGAATGCCCCCGGGTCCAAAAGAACCAAGAGCGGCCTGCATAAAAGATTTTCCTGCAAAAAATATAATTTTGGCCTGGTTTTCACTGGTCAGGCACGATGATTGCTATGCTATGTTGCCTGAATTGAAACTTTTTAAAATTGAAAATCGTTATTCCAAGGAGGCGCCCATGACAAATTATCTGATTATCGGAAACGGTGTTGCCGGAACCACAGCTGCACAGGAAATCCGAAAACATGATTCCAGTGGGCCCGTCACCATTGTAACCCAGGAGACCCTCCCTTTTTATTCGCGTATAAAACTGCCTGATTTCATTGCAGGCATAACAGGCGAAGAAGGGCTGGTCATCCGACAAACGCAGTGGTACAGTGATCATGATATCACTCTCAAGACCGGTGTCACCATTATGGATATCAACCCGGATACCCACGAGGCAATCGATGATACCGGTACAGTCTATAATTATGACCGCCTGCTGCTGGCCACAGGGAGCCTGTCCTTTATTCCTCCGGTTGACGGCAGCGATCTTGAAAATGTTTTTGCCCTTCGGACATATACGGATGCCGTGGATATTGTTAATGCGGCAGCTCATGCAAAGACGGCCGTTGTCATCGGGGGCGGCCTGCTCGGCCTTGAAGCGGCTTATGCCCTGATAAAAAAAGGGCTGAAGGTCATTGTTATCGAATTTTTTGACCGGCTGCTGCCCAGGCAGATGGACTACGAGGGAGCCGGGCTGCTTAAAAAAATGCTCGAGGATCTGAGTTTTGAATTCAGGCTCGGGGCGAAAACAAAAGCTGTTTTTGGAGCAAATCGCGTGGAAGGCATCGAACTGGAATCAGGTGAAAAAGTTCAGGCGGACCTTGTATTGTTTTCTACAGGTGTCCGCTCAAACCTTGATCTGCCGGGAAAGCTTGACCTTTCTTCTAACAGAGGGGTAATAGTCAACGAATACATGGAGACCGGCCTGGCTGATATTTTTGCGGCAGGGGACGTGGCCCAGTATGAGAACACCAACTTCTGCATATGGCCTGAGGCCATGGAGCAGGGCAGGATAGCCGGGATCAACATGGCAGGCTCCCGGACAGCCTTTGAACCCGTGGTGCCGTCCAACCGCCTCAAGGTGGCAGGTATCGACCTTGGATCGGCAGGGGAGATCGACCCGGACAATGAGCTGGACAATGACATTGAAACCGGGGAACGAGTTTATCGAAAAACAGTCCGGAAAAACGGAAAGGTCGTCGGCCTTATTATGCTTGGCGACACATCCGGTTTCTCCGGCGTGGTCCGGCAGATGGCTGCCGGGTAATAACTGAATAACCCTATTGACAACAACAATATTACATCAAAGGAGGAATAATGCCTCAGCTCAAAGGAACTGAAACTGAAAAAAATTTGTTGAAAGCGTTTGCAGGGGAATCCCAGGCACGTAACCGGTATACCTATTTTGCCTCAAAAGCAAAATCAGAAGGGTATGTACAGATTCAATCCATTTTTGAAGAAACCGCAAACCATGAAAAAGAACACGCCAAACGCCTGTTCAAATATCTGGAATCCGGAGAGGAACTGGAAATAACAGCGGCATTTCCGGCAGGGACGATCGGATGCACCACTGACAATCTCAAGGAAGCTGCAGCAGGGGAAAACTATGAGCATACAAGCATGTATCCCGAATTTGCCGCTGTTGCAAGAAAAGAAGGTTTCGAGGATATTGCCCGGACCTTTGAGTCCATTGCAGTGGCCGAACTTTACCATGAACAGCGTTACCTGGCACTCATGAACAACATTGAATCCGGGCGGGTTTTCAAACGGGAACCGGCCGTTACTTGGCGGTGCCGTAACTGCGGGTATAACCATGAAGGAACAGAGCCACCCGATCTTTGTCCTGCCTGTGCCCATGCCAAGGCCCATTTTGAACTCAAACCGGAAAATTATTAACTCAACTTTCGTCAGTTGGTGAGTTAAGTTGGGTCTGAGTTAAGTGAGGTCAGGCTTGCATTTTTGAATATCAACCTGCATTCTTGAAAAGGAGGCACGAAATGGCTGAAAAATATGGAATTTATAAATGTGAGAAATGCGGTAACATCGTCCAGGTTCTACTTGCGGAAAAACCGCCGGTAATGTGCTGCGGAAAGCCCATGGACAGGCTTGTGGCCAATACCGTTGACGCTGCGAAGGAAAAACATGTCCCTGTAGTTGAAAAAATTGACGGCGGGTACAAGGTGTCCGTCGGCAGTGTCGCTCATCCCATGACACCGGAACACTGGATAGTGTGGATTGAACTGGTGACAGAAAATGGAACCCTTATCCAGCGCAAATTCCTGGATCCATCCGATGAACCGCAGGCAACGTTTTTGACAGGTGAAAACAAGGTGATTGCCCGTGAGTACTGCAACCTCCACGGTCTCTGGGAGTACTGATTCCCTTTAAGGCAGTCTCCGGCTTCTTTACGTTCCCTGTGATCCTGTATTACAGGGAACGTTATTTTTCATGCCAGGCTGGTGGCGGCCATTGCATCTTCGAGCGCGATTTCCAGCTGTGCAATTGTGATTTCGGACAGGCCGAGGATATCAGCTTCCCTGGAGCTGATAATGCCGGACAAATCTTCGCTGGGATCTTTTCGTTCCATTTTCAGGCAGACCTCGTTTACGAGCCGGACAATCAGCAGCAGCAGGTCTGAATGATCATAGGATTCCCCGTGGTGATCCCGGGCAATATTCCGGTATTGCTCCGGCAGGTTCCACTTGCTGAGCAGGGCATATCCGAGTTCCTGGTGAAGGCTGTCCATTATTTTTTCCATGAGTTCCGGGGTGGGCTTTATGGCTGCAGTTTTGTCCCTGAGAATTTTTTCAAGGGCAGTGAGAATGTAAAGCTTTCCCATGTCATGCAGCAGGCCGGCGATAAAGGCCTTGGGTATGATATGGTCCAAAGACAGGTGCCTTGCGGTCCAGAGGGAACCGATGGCACAGCGCACGGAGTGTGTCCACAAACGGTTCTGGTATTGCCTGACAAAGGAGTTGGAGGATTTGAAATTCTGCTTGTGAATAATCCCCATAATGATATTGACCATTTCGATCTGGCCCAGTCTCAGTACGGCCTCCTTTATAGTTTCGACTTCTCCGAGTCCTTTGTAAAAAGGAGAATTGGCAGCCTTTAAAATCTGGCTGATCAATGTGGGATCCGTCCTGATCTGCTGAATGACGGTTTTAAAATCCGGGTCGGGCCGGGTGATTTCACGTTGCAGCTTCAGTGCTTTCGGGCTTAGAACAGGAAGGGACTCCTCCTTTTTCACCTGGCTTTTGATGATGTCGATTATGGATGCTGCTGAGGCCATATAGTTCAAACTCCTGACAATCGGTTAATTTCCTGTACCGGCCGTGGTGGGATCAATCTCGGGATGCACCTGAAGAGTTCATCCAGTGTCGTGATGCCGGCTGTGACCTTTGACAGAGCGTCTTCCATCAACGTGACAAGCCCGGTGGTGTCTACGCTTATTTTCCTGATTTCATAGCTGGATTTATGGCCCAGTATGGCTTCCCTGACATATTCGTTCAAAATGAGCATTTCAAATACCGCGATCCGCCCCTTGTATCCTGTGTGGTTGCATGCACTGCATCCCTTTCCCCTGGCCAGTTCATACCGTCCGAAATCCTCGGGCGTGTAGCCTAAAAGCTTGAAATCTCTGGCCTGGGCCTTGTAGGGAACCTTGCATGCAGGGCAGATACGTCGCAACAGCCTCTGGGCCATGACACAAACGACGGTCGATGAGATGAGGAAAGCCTCGATATCCATGTTCAACAGCCTAATCAGCCCGCTGATGCTGTCTTCCGTATGAAAGGATGTCAATACTTTGTGACCTGTCAATGCCGCATGGACAGCCACATCTGCCGAGTAGTTGTCCCGGATTTCACCTATCACTATCACATCCGGGTCCTGCCGCACTACATGGCGCAGGGTTTCATCATAGGTCAGGTTAATGGCAGGATTTATCGAACACTGGCTGATGCCTTCCATGACATATTCCACAGGATCTTCGGCTGTTATGATACTGATCTGGGGGTTTTTTATCTGGTTTATGCAGCTGTACAGGGTGGTGGTTTTACCCGAACCCGTGGGTCCGGTGATGATCAGTACGCCGCTTGGAACATCGAGCACGTCCCTGGTAAAACGCTCCAGCATTTTGGGTTGCATGCCGATTTCTTCAAGCGGAATGATCTGGTCTATCCGGTTCAGCACACGTAAAACAATTTTTTCACCAAAAACCGTGGCATAAATCGATACCCGCAGGTCATAGCTGTTGCCCCGGACCTCGTAGGACATCCGTCCATCCTGGTGACGGCGTTTTTCTGCAATGTTGGCCTTGCTCAAGACCTTGATCCTGGCGGCCACCATTGTGGCGGCATCGATAGGAAACTCCTTGTGAAGGACCAGGATTCCATCAATCCGGAATCTTACCTGGAGCATTTCCCGGTAAGGTTCGATGTGAATGTCGCTGGCTCCCTGGTCAATGGCAGATTCTATGAGGTTGTTGACAATGCCCATGGCAGTATTTTCATCAACTTCAACACGCACGGCTGACCTGCCGGTTTCAAATCGCTCCAGGGTTTTGTCAATTTTCTTTTCAGAGGCTATGGCAATGGTAAAACTGGAACCGAGCAGCTTTCTTGCGGCCTGGATGTCGGTTTTGCTGAACGGATCTGCAAATGCCACCACCAGGGTATCATTGTCTTTTCTGACCGGAATGAAGTGATTGGCACGGCACCACTTGATGGGGATATCCCGGACTATTTCTTCATCAATTTCCATTGTGGACAGGTCTATGAATTCAAATCCCATCTGGACGGACAAAGCTTCGAGGAAATCAGCCTCTGTCAGGAACTGGTTTTCAATGATGATCTGGCCGAGCCGCTTGTCTTTTTCAGTTTTCTGTATATCCAGTGCCGATTGGAGCTTTTCCCTTGACAGGTAACCGAACTCCACCATCAGGTCCCCGATTCTCAAGGACAGGTGGTTTTTTCTCAACGCAGACTTGATTTGATCTTCACTCACGTATTTCAAGTCTTTCAACGTGTCGACAAGGGATTTTTGCGTGGTCAGCTTGGACTGGACCCTTATGGCGTATTCCGCCTGTTTTTCTGTCAGGTGTCCCTCCCGGATCAGCAGGGCGGCTATCTCATTTGGGCGAGATGTGCTGTCTGTCATGCTTTTTCTTCCTTTGGTTCCTGCGGGATGATGCTCACTTCGGTATTGTTGGGCCATGCATTGAAAACCGCCTTGACCAGGGTGGCCAGGGGAATGGCAAAAAATACACCCCAGAACCCCCACATGCCTCCAAAGAGAAGGACTGCTGTAATGATGGAGACGGGATTCAGGTTAACGGCTTCGGAAAACAGCAGTGGCACCAGCACATTTCCGTCGAGAATCTGGATAATGATATAGGCCAGCATGACATAGTACAGCTGGTTTGTAAAGCCCCATTGAAATACCCCTATGGCGAAAACGGGCAGGGTGACCATGGTGGCTCCGATATAGGGGATCACTACTGAAAGTCCGACCACCACGGCAAGCAGTGCTGAATATTGAAGCCCGAGCAGTTCGAATGTAGCAAAACTGACCGAACCTATGATCAGGATTTCAATCACTTTGCCGCGGATGTAGTTGGCGATCTGCTGGTTCATTTCAAGGGCGATCTGGTTCATGAGAGGCCGATGTTCAGGAAGGATGCTCTTGACGCTTTTCCAGAGGACATGCCGGTCCTTGAGCATGAAAAAAACCATGAGAGGAACGACTATAAGGTATATGAGCAGACCCATGACACTGGGCAGGGTACTCAACGAGAATGTCAGGACCCTGGGTATCATGCCGGTCAACTGCTGGCTGATGCCGTGCAGGTCAAGTCTGAGCAGCCATTGCTGGGCCATTTCATTCGAGATGATTTCCGGATACCGTTCGGGCAGTGCGTGGATCTGGTCCTGGAACATGCGCAGCATGGACGGAATTTCGGTTGCAAGGCTGGTGATCTGGCGCAGCAGGGCCGGCACTATGACAAGTATGCCGGCAGTCAGAACACCGAAAAAAACAAGGCAGAGACCAGCCACCGACAGTTTGTGGGGGATGCGCATGCTGTTGAGCCGGTCCACAAAAGGGGAGAGCAGATATGAAAGAATGATGGCCATGAATACCGGGGCCAGAATTCCGCCCAGAAAATAGACCAGAAGGCCGATAAAGATCAGCAGAATAGCGAGTATGACAGCTTCTTCATCTGAAAAATAGCGATGAAAAAAGGCCTGTATGATCCGGTAGAATTTCAATGCCGCCCTTTTATATAAAAATTGTCAAAACTTATATTATGTATGATAAATTACCCTGATTTGTCAAGAAAAGACTGGTTGTGTCACTGGGATACGGCCCCTGCATTGATTTTTTAAATGCGGTAACCCCGGGCTGTGTCAGGGCTTATTCTTTGTCATAAATTTCCAGGCCGGTATGCTCCAGGATATGCCGGCCCAGTTCCTGATCATCTGCCAGTATGTGGTTTTTTATCCATTGTTCCATTTGGTTTACGAGATCATTGGCAGCTTCGGGCGAGTAAGTTTTGTATTCTTCCCTGAATGCCCTGACCTGCTTGATAAAGGATCGGTGTTCCCTGTTATGGGCATCCCTGCCGGGATAGCTGAATTTTTTCATGTATTCGTCTTCAAGGCTGAAGTGATGATTGACGTACATGGCCAGAAAGGCCAGGGTATAGTTGTACAGCTCCCTGTCCGGCTGACCGGATCCGGTGGTCTTGATCCTGGCAAAGAGATCTATGAGCTGCCTGTGCTGAAAGTCCTGCCAGATCACGCCGGTCTGATACTTGGTATTTATGGACATGGGCCTCCTTTGCGGTTGAATTATGGATTGTACCTTACGATTCGTTTTTTGAGATACCAGAGTACAATTACCGCTGTAACGATAACACCCGAAGTTACAAAGATATTTGTCTTATTTGGATTCTTGATCATTGCCATGATCCGGTCGGTAAAAATCGTGATGGCCAGAATACCGGGCAGCATGCCTGCAGCTGTACCGATCAAAAAAGATGACAGCCTTACGCCCGACATGCCGGCAACCATGTTGATCACGGAAAACGGGGCCACCGGTATGTTGCGCACAATTATCATGGTCATGACACCCTGTCGTCCCAGGAGTGTTTTTAACCGGTCAAGGCGGCCGCCGGACCGTATTTGAATCAGTTTGTGGCCTGCCATCCGTCCTGCCAGGTAAGTGACCCATGCATTCAGTACCGTACCGGTCACAGCAAGGATAATACTTTGTACTACCGGCATAATCAGGGCAGTGGCACCGATCAATATGGTTATGGGAACAAATGCAAGGCCGCCTGCTATAAAGCCTGCAATGATCGCTCCCATTAAAAGGGGGGTACTGTTCAACTGTTCCGCCCACCGGGACAGTTGGGTCATGCTGATAACCTCGTCCAGCGGCGTCCAGTACCAGACAGCTGCCAATACCAGAAGGCACGTGATCAATACCATGCTTTTGAGCAGCTGGGAAAAAAAATTACCACCGGTATCTGGATTACGCTTGAAAGGTATTGTCATGCAGGCATCCTGTTTTGAATTCCCCTTATTATACATTCTTTTCGGATTAATTCAACTTTCGGGCTTCAGCTATGATCCCATTTAACTCACCAAAAGAGGATATCAAGAATAATCACCTGGTTTCCCGGGCCGCTTCCTCGGGATGAATGTGCCGGGTCATGACCGGTGACAGCAGGTAGGCGATCATGAATGCCAGTCCTGCATAACCAAGGTAAGGGGTGAACGCGCAGAAAATCAATACCAGCGCCAGTATCCGGTTTATCCAGGGGTTCCGGCTCATGGCTCTGCCCATGTGAATGAATCGGACCGGATACAGGTTCATGATAATGGAGGAGAAAACCATCAGGCCGGCTGCCGTGTATCCCCAAAACAAGGCATGGGCCGGCATGTCTTTCAATGCCTGGCCGAAAATGACAACCGGTGAGAGGACCAGCAGGGCGGCAGCTGGTGTGGGCAGGCCCTTGAAAAATCCTGGAATGGGGTTTTTGTCCAGTGTGAAGAACACCAGGCGGAAAATGCCGGCAGCTGCGTAAAGCAGCGCAATCCATCCTATGGGCATCATGGTGAGATCATCGCTTCCAAAGCGGGTCAATGCGACATGGAATATCCATGCCGGGGCTATGCAGAAGCTGACTGCATCGGCAAAATCGTCCATCAGGTTTCCAAGGTTTATTTTCTTCTGGGACAACTGTCCCGGCAGAGGGTCGGTCAATCCAAGCTTTCTTGCCAGCGCGCCGTCGAGCTTGTCAAATGTTGCCGCGCCGATGATCATGAAATACATTTCCTGGAATCTTCCCTGGTAGGCAAAAAAAACACCGATCAGTCCCATCATGGCATTCATGATTGTCAGCGCGTTGGGAAAAACAGACAGGATTTTGCGCCTGAGGATCTCGTCTCCAAAACAAAGTTCTTTGAGGCATGCATCCCCGTACTTTCTTATATACCCTGCAATGGAACCGAAATTTATTATTAAAAACAAAATTTCAATAATGAAAAGGTTTCTCAGCGGGAAGGTGCCTATCCAGGCAACTATGTGGTAAATCCATGTCGAAGGGCCGTTCGGCACATAAAAGGCATGGGCGAACAGGATTACGCCCACAGGGGCCGCTACCATTGTCCGCAGCCTGTTAAGTTCGATGGACTCGGGCTCACTGCCGCTGCGGATGGCAAAGCCGCGCATGAAAGCGGCAAAATTGTCCCTGATAAGCACTGTGACGCAAAGGACAAGTACAAATATACCGTGCAGCAGCTCAAGGCGGGTGGGGGTAAAATAGATGAACCTCCACATGGTGCCGACGGCAATTACGGGAAAGATCATTGAATATACCAGCTTGTCCATTATCCTGTCCGCCAGTGGGGCCAGCAGTGCCTGGGGGCGGTAGCGTGCCGCGAACCAGCCGTCGATCAGGTCGCAGGCCATGGATACCAGCAGGAAGGATACCCCGAAAGTATATACACTGGCATTCTGGGTCCACATGACCGCCAGTGCACACACCATGCCGCCGAATATGAGCACCGGTCTGCCGTAGATCAGCAGGGCGGCCGCTTTGGATGAAAACTGAATGGTCATCGGTTGTCCCCTGTCCTTTCTCCCGTGCTGTATCCCTGTGCCGCGGCCGGCAGCCTGATCCTGAACGTGGTTCCTTTGTCGACCACGCTTTGAACATGGATGTCCCCTTTGTGAGCCTGAACGATATTGTAGGCAATGTTCATTCCAAGACCGGTACCTTCGCCCACCTCCTTTGTCGTGAAAAAAGGATCGAATATCCTGGGCAGGTGTTCTTTGGCAATACCGCATCCTGTGTCGGATATGAAAATAACGACAGTGTTTTGTTCTTTTTGTGTCCGGATTTTGATAACGCCTTTTTTGTCTATGGCCTGGGCTGCATTGAGCAGAATATTCATGAAGACCTGGTTCAACTGCTGGGGAAATCCTTCAACCATGGGAATTTCTCCGAATTCTTCAATGATATCAGCCTTGTATTTGATTTCGTTGTAAATAACGTTGAGCGTTGATTGAATTCCTTTGTTGACGTCTACCAGCCTTTTCTGGTCATTGCCGGGATGGGCAAAATTTTTAAGGTCTGCAACAATTTTTCCGATACGGTTTGCGCCGCTCCTGCAGTCACTGATCAACTCCGGAATATCGGTTTTCAGGTATTCGATTTCAATTTGTTTTTCAAATTCACGTATCGCGCTGAGCTGTTCTGCCATAAGCCTGTCTTTATCTTTAATTTCTTTTGTCGACATCAGGCTTTGCAGCTTCTGGTAGAGGTTGAGCAGTGTGTCGATATCCTGCATGTAGTTTTTCAGTGCATCGAGATTGCTGCCGATAAATCCGATGGGATTATTTATTTCATGGGCTATGCCTGCTGAAAGCTGGCCGATGGAGGCCATTTTGTCGGCCTGCAGGATCCGGGACTGGGTTGTCTTGAGTTCGGTGAGTGTCGCATCGAGCACGTCGTTCTGGTGTCGCATTTCTTCCTGGAGCTGATAGTGCCTGCGTTCAAGATGGATGATTCTTTCTCCGGTTTTGATACGTGACTTGAGTTCATCTGTTTTGAACGGCTTGTTTATGTAATCGTCCGCACCTGCGTCAAACACGGCCATGAGATCTTTCATAGAGTCTCTGGCAGTCAGAAGGATGATATAGGAATAGGTTTTTTTACCTGATGATCTGATCTTCCTGCAAAGTTCAAGCCCGTTCATTCCCGGCATCATCCAGTCGGACACAACCATGTCCGGCGCCTGTTCCTGGAAAAGGCGCCAGGCGGTTTCTCCATCCGACGCTTCTGTAATGGCATGCCCTGCTTCCGAGATAATTTTCTGGACAAGCAGCCTTGAAACAGGGTCATCTTCCACAATAAGCATTTTCATCGATCACTCCGGCCGGGTGTGGTTCATTCATGCCATGCAATGTCCATTGATATCGTTCCAGCCATGCTGGATTCAGGCACCGAAATCACTGGAATGCAGTTTTCCGGTGCCTGGAACCGGTCAGGATGCGATCATTTTCCTGGCAAGTATTCTGATATGGCCCATCTCTTCTTTTATTATGGCATCAATTTTGTCTTTTCCCCGTTTTTCCGGCACCATTGCCTTCATGCCGAGATAAAAAACAATGGAATCTTTTTCCGCCTGGATGGCTGATTTCATGACCTGTTTGAAATCATTTCCCGGAAAATCCTTGTCAAAGAAAACCCGCATATCTGCAAGGGCCTTCAAATAAAGGGCATTTTCATCTTCAGGGTCGAAAACCGCCGGCAGCATGTCGTTTTCGGACAGTTCTTTTTTCAGTGCTGCAAAGGTTTTTTCATGGTCCTCTTCCATGGCGGCCAGTTCTAAGAGAAAATCCTTGTGGTCGCCGCTTGCGGCTTTGTCAGCAGCCGTTTTGTAAAATTCAGCCCCGTTTTGTTCAATCTGTATGGCAATGTCAAATATATCACTGGCGTTAAAGTCGCTGGTCATTGTTCCTCCATAGTGATCCGGTCAGCACCGGTTTTTAAGTTCCTGCCCGATCTTCACTCCAAGATCAAAGCAGCGTTCAAGGTCTTCTGGTCCTGGAACATACTGTACTTTGACACCGTCGTCAACAATATCAAATTTCATGGCCTCAAATTCCGCATTCAGTATTTTTACTGCCTCTCCGCTCCATCCGTAGGACCCGAAAGCGGCAGCGATTTTGTTCTGGGGGCGAAGACCCTTGATATAGGTCATCACGTCGGCCATGACAGGAAAAATATTGTTGTTGAGAGTGGGCGATCCGGCAATCAGGGCGCCGGCATCGAGAATTTCCGTCATGATATCGCTCCGGTGCCATTTGCGAGTGTTCATCAGCCGCAGTTTTACCTGTTCGGATTCGATGCCGTGGGCGACAGCCCGTGCCATTTTTGCTGTGGAGTGCCACATGGAATCGAAAATGATCACGGCTTTGGGTTCAGGTTTCTGCTGCGCCCACCCGGCATAGGCATTTATGATCCTGCCGGGGTCCCTGCGCCAGATGATGCCGTGATCCGGACAGATCATGTCGATCTTGAGATTCATTTTTGTCACATCCTGGATCAATGATTGAATCTTTGATGACAGGTGCAGCAGGATGTTGGCATAATACTTTTTTGCATGCTGCATGATTTCGTCTCCGGCTGTATCATCAAATACCATGTCGCCGGCATAATGCTGGCCAAAGGCATCGCTGGAGAATAAAATCGCGTCTTCCTTCAGGTAGGTGAA
>CAYNHL010000004.1:0-29339 GCA_964397015.1 uncultured Desulfobacterales bacterium
TAAGCCAATAAGCCAAGCCTGACCCCGTTTTGCTTTCGGCTTTACAATTTCGGACTTTTCTGCAAAAAAGGGGGGCAGAAGTCTGCTGCTTTCGGTCTGAGTCAACTTTTCCCGGCACGATGACAGGATTTGACTCAGCCTGTTTAATATGTTGAGATTTTATTGTTGAATCATGGACGAGTGTAAAGGAAAGATACCATGGTAATAATTCCCATAACCAGATCGATCAACTGGAAAAACCCGCCGGTTGCAACCATTGGACTTGTCCTGCTCAACATATTTGTGTTTTTCACCTTCCAGCTCGATGATGGCGCTGAATACAGCAGGGCCAGGGCTTTTTATTTTGAATCCGGGCTGGCTCTTATCGAGGTTACGCATTTTGTTGAACATCTTGAACAGACAGAGCCTTCTTTATCCCTGCCGTCAAAGCCCCTGACGCAAAAACAGATAGAGAAATACTGCCTGAAGATGCAGGATGACTCGAAATTCATGGCAGCCCTGTCCGACGGACGGGTGATAAAGCATGCGGATGCGGAATACGATAAGTGGAGAAAGCTGAAAAACACCTATGAAGGCATGATGGCAGAAATTACCTCCATGCGTTTCGGATACAGGCCGGCATCTCC
Source organism: uncultured Desulfobacterales bacterium (assembly GCA_964397015.1). Lineage (GTDB taxonomy): Bacteria > Desulfobacterota > Desulfobacteria > Desulfobacterales > Desulfobacteraceae > MADRE2. Next base: position 627 of record CAYNHL010000004.1, read on the forward strand.
CAGTGTGACCGGGCTTTTTACTCATATGTTCCTTCACGGCGGCATCGGGCATCTGGTCGGGAACATGATTTTTTTATGGATTGTCGGGTGTATTCTTGAAATCGGTTGCGGGAGGATGCTTTACCTGGCTTCTTACCTGGTCTCCGGGGTTGTCGCAGCCCTTGTTTTCGGTTTTATCGATGCAGGCCTCCAGCCGCTTATCGGAGCATCAGGCGCTATTTCCGGTTTGATGGGCATGCTGTCGGTCCTGTATGGGAAAAAGCGTGTCAACGTTTTTTATTCTCTGGGGTTTTATTTTGATTATATTACCATAAGGGCCATTGTCCTTTTGCCCCTGTGGATTGGGAACGAGCTTATACAGCTGTATTTCGGGTCCGGTGGCAATATCGCATACATGGCCCATGTAGGAGGTCTTGTCGCAGGTGGAATCTGTGCGGTTATCCTGTTGAAAATTCCCAATGCCGTGTCCCATGATATTTTTGAGCCGCCGAAAGAGAATTCTGTCCAGAAGCAGATTGAAGAAGCTCTTGAATGCATGTCGAAGCTTGATCTGGAAAAAAGCCTTGCCATTCTTGAATCGGTCCTGGCAAAAGAGCCGGGCAGCCGGATCGCCCTGCGCCATTTGTTCACTGTGCTTCAGCAGCACCCTGACAGCAGGAAGATCCACGCCCGGGCCGGAGAATTGATACTGGAATACCTGTCTGATCCTGCATCCCGTGAATTTGCGTTGTACGTGTATGAGCAGTACCGCCGCTGTGCGGATTCGGTCAGGCTGCCTCCACAGGTCCTGGTCAGGATCGGCCTGGCATATTGCAGGCAGTCAGACGGGGTTGACCATGCGGCGAGGATTTTCATGGCCGTTTACAAGCGTGCACCCGGAACCAGTGGTATGCCTGCGCTGCTGATTGCCCTTTCCGACAGGTACAAAAAGATGGGAAATCAGGAAAAACACACGCGTTGCCAAAAGATGCTCTTGTCAAGGTATCCGGCCTCCATGGAGGCCGACCGGGTTCGGCAGTCGCTGCCGCCAGCTTAAAAAGACAGTTTTTTCATGTAGTTGTTTACAAAAGGAACCATGTGGTGGTCCGGGTATTTTTTCAAAAGAGCCTTCAGGATCTTTGCCGCCTTTTCAGGCTGGGACAGGTTTTCGTTGAAGATTTCAGCAGCCCTGAAATAGGCGGTGGCAGCCATGGGATCGGCGGGATAGCCTTGAATAAACCGCTGGTAGGCACGGATGGCGCTTTTATATTGCCCGGTACCTTTCAGCCAGGCCCCGAGCTTGATCAGTGCGGGCGATGACGGCATGAAATCGGGTTTGGCCCGCATGCAGTCGGTGAACAGGCTTATGGCCCTGGTTTTGTCACCGGATGAAACCAGAAGATCAAGATACGTTTTACCATGTTCTGCAAGCCCGGTGTTTTTTTTCTTTATTGCCAGCAGTTTGCTGTATCGGTCATGGACAGGCAGCGTCCAGCTGTCTTTATCCTCATTGAAGTCTTCTTCAAGCCGGGTGAGTGCCTGGTCGAATTTTCCATCTTTCAGGTGCATGTCAATTACTGCCAGCAGGGCCTGCTTGGGGTCTGCCGGGGCAGTGCCGGCTTCAGGGGCGTTTTGGGAAAAATCGTCAAACTCGATTTCATACCCGATCTCCCGGTGGTACTGGAGCAGTACGTATCCCATCAGGTGATAGGATATCAGCGTATATACATTCTTGAAAAAACTTACCAGCATTGGTGCGGCTGCTGCGGGAAGGAAAGGAAAGATGAAATGGAACAGGGCGCCGGGTGCCAGGAGCAGCAGGAACAAAAAAAAGTATAACAGCCAGTATCCCTTGCCGATCCTGATGGCCAGCCGCGTGAACAAAAAGGGGTTGAGGGCCTGCATAAGGCTGCCGGTCGTCACCAGCAGGATGATCATGGCCGGCAGGAAAGCGATAAGGAAAACAATGATAATTGTCCCTGCAATAAGTCCCAGCCTGCTTGCAACAAACCCGAACACGACAAACAGGACGATATAAAGCCCAAGCTGTTTGAATACCAGTCCAAAGTTTTCAGACAAGGTGCCGGAAGACAGGGCGGGCGGCGTCAATTTTCCCTTTGCGGTTTCCTGGAGCGCTTCAAATGAGTATTTCAACCAGACAGCCCACAGCAAAAACCGGGCAAGCAGACCAAACAGTCCAGGTCCGCTGAAAATCCATGCGGCTATGGAAAGAAGGATGTTGAGAACCAGGGGTCTTGTTGAAAAAGGATAGGCAAAAAAGGACGGGAACCGGTTCCAGAAAGGTTTGACCAGGCTTTCTGCACCTATCCAGTCGGCTTCCCGGTTGCACCTGGGACAAAGGTAAATATTTTTTTTGGTGCCGTACTGGTTGATTTCCCTGCGGACAATACAGCTGCCGCACAGGAGAGTGTCACATTCCCGGCAGTCAAATTCGGCCGGTACACTGGGATGATAGGTGCAGAAGGTTTCCATGGTTTTATATTATACAGTCAATCATGATATTCTAAATCAGGCCGGTTCTGTGCTGTGGGAAAACATATGAACATCCCGCTGCGGATATGGTATGGTGATCCCGTTTTTGTCAAATTCGATTTTAATCTGTTCAATCAGGTCGAAATACACTCCCCAGTAATCCGATGTCTTCACCCAGGGCCTGATATTGAGGTTTACGCTGCTGTCTGCCAGGGCAGCCACAGTGATCTGAGGAGCCGGATCTTTGAGTAACCGGTCTTCTGCCGCCAGGATTTTTTCAAGAATCGCCCGGGCTGACCTTATATCATCGTCATAGCTGATACCGACAACCAGGTCTACTCTTCGGGTATCATTTGCAGTGACGTTTGTGATAACAGCGTTGGCTACACTGCTGTTGGGTGCAAAAATTTTCTGGTTGTCCGGGGAATGCAAGATGGTATTGAAAATGGAAATCTGCTGAACCGTGCCGCTGACGCCGGCTGCATTGATATAGTCACCTGCTTTGAAGGGTTTGAACAGGATCAGCATGATGCCGGAGGCAAAATTGGAAAGAGAATCCTTGAGTGCCAGGCCGACGGCAAGGCCGGCAGCAGCGAAGATGGTAAGCAGGGATGCCGTGTTGATCCCGATTTGCCCTAAAGCGGCAATGATCACCACGGCAAACAGGATAAAAAAGATTACACTTTCCAGAAATCCTATCAGGGCAGCGTCTGCCTGCTTTTTTTTCAATGTATACAGCATAAGCCCGGTGATTTTTCTGGCCAGCCATTTTCCGACAAGGATAATAACTAAAGCGGCCAGTATATTTGGTAAGTGCAAAGTTATCCAGTCCAGGGCAAAACCGATGTATGAAACAAAATCCATGGTGTGTCTCCTGATTTTTATAAATTACGAAGCTGCCGGCACTCAATAAATCATATCCATGGGCCAGGTGCAAGTGTGTTTTTTGGCTTGACTTTTGGAAGGATACGTGAGTAAGTGTTACTTACCTGACAGAATGCAGGAGATATCAAAAGCACTCATAGCGCAGGAGTAGCGATGCGGCATGAACGAAAAACAAATCCCCCGGGGCGGGTCAGGATAATGCAGTCTTTGTCCGGACTGATGGCAAAAAAAGATTTTCATTCCATCACAACTGCCGAGATAGCCAGGAATGCAGGAGTGACCGAGGGACTGATCTATAAATATTTTTCAGATAAAAAAGACCTGTTGTACCAGGTTTTAAAGGAACATTTCGAGCTGTTTCAAAAAAAGGTGGAATTGAAGATCAGCCAGGCACCAACCTGTACCGGCAAGATCGAGGTAATCATCCACACGAGTCTTGAAAGTTATGCTGCCAACAGGGTTTTTTCAAGGATATTGCTGCTCGAAGTCAGAAATTCCAGTGATTTTTTCAAAAGCAGTGCCTATAAGATGGTCCGGGCATACTCCAGGACAATACTGACCATAATCGAACAGGGGATTCAAAAGGGCGAATTGAAACCTGACACTGACCCGGTAATTCTCAGAAAGGTGATCCTGGGCGCCATCGAGCATGCCTGCCTCGGCGAGATTATTTTTGGCCGGGAGCTGGATATAAACGAGGTGTCACGGGGAATTTCAACCATTATTTTTCAAGGGGTGAAGGTATGAAACATACGGCGAAGGCCGGTGCTGATACAGAAAAGATACTCGAGGACAGCATAAGGTCCGGCAGGTTTGAAATTCTTGAAGACAACGCCAAGCTCATATTGGCCGAGTTCGGTATTCCGGTTGTGAAAGATATTCGTGTCCGGACACCTGAACAGGCTGTAGAAACTGCAGTTTCACTGGGTTTTCCCGTGGTCATCAAGGGGATTGCCCCCGGTTTGAAGCATAAAACAGAATCAGGTATGGTGAAAACAGGGATTACTGATAGTGAGGGGGTAAGGAATGCCATCGAGGCTATGCTTTCAGAATGCCTGGACCGGGAACTATCATTTCTGGTACAGCCGCAGATTCCCGGAAGGCGGGAGTTTGTTGCAGGTATGTTCAAAGATCCAGGATTTGGTCCGGTGATAATGTTCGGGCTGGGCGGCATCTATGCAGAAGCCTTGAACGACACTGCTTTTAAAATAGCACCTGTTGACGATGTGGACATGGACGACATGTTTGACCAGCTGATGTCCAAATCCCTGCTGGGTGATTTCAGGGGAGAAAAAGCGGTGGATATGCCGAGGCTCAGGCAGATTTTAAAGGGACTTTCCGACCTTGCCATGGCCTGTCCACAAATCAGGGAAATAGACATCAACCCGGTGATCATAGATCCTGACGGCTCGCCCGTAGCAGTGGATGCCCTGATACTGACACAGCAGGACCAGGTACAGCCCATGGACAAGCCGGCAGTGGATCCCTCCTTTATCCGGCCCTGTTTTTATCCAAAATCCATAGCATTTGTCGGCGCGTCCGCCAGCGCGGGGAAATGGGGTCACATGCTGCTCACCAATACGTTGAGCAGAAATTACAGGGGCAGGATATTTTTTGTCAATCCCAAAACCCGGGTGATAGCCGGGAAAAAGGTATACAGCTCAATTGCCGATATTGATTCAGATATCGATCTGGCAGTGGTCACAATTCCCGCCAACAGGGTCATTGATCTGATCCCGGAACTGGCCGCGAAAAACACAAGGGGCATGCTGGTCATAACTTCGGGTTTCAAAGAAACCGGAGCAGCCGGGGAAAAAATGGAGAAGGAACTGGTAATGGCCGCATCTGACGCTGGTGTCCTGGTTTTAGGGCCCAACACCATGGGTATCTGCAACCCCCATATCGATTTTTTTTGTTCAGGAGTGCACGTGTATCCGCGTCCCGGTTCCACCGCCCTTGTATGCCAGTCCGGGAATATGGGCACCCAGCTTCTGGCATTTGCAGAAAAACAGGATATCGGCATCAGGGCGTTTTCAGGCTCGGGCAACGAGGCCATGGTAACCATCGAAGATTACATGGAGGCCTTTGAAGCGGATGACTTGACCCGGACAGTGGTTCTTTATATCGAGAGCATCAAGAACGGCAGCAGGTTTTTTGCCAGCGCTTCCAGGGTGTCGAAGAAAAAACCGGTGGTCGTGTTGAAGGGGGGGCGCACAACCCAGGGGACCAGGGCGGCTGCAAGTCATACCGGTGCCATGGCTACAGATGGAAGGGTTTTTGATGCAGCCTGCCGCCAGGCCGGGATTGTCCAGGTAGGGCAGCCCATGGCATTGCTGGACCTGTCAGCGGTGTTTTCATCCCTTCCCCTGCCAAAGGGTAACCGGGTGGCCGTCATGACCCTGGGAGGCGGATGGGGAGTGATAACAACCGACCTGTGCGAGGAAAACAACCTGGCAGTGCCCCGGCTGCCGGATAAAGTTGTCCGGGAGCTTGACAGGATACTGCCGGATTACTGGAGCCGGGGGAACCCGGTGGATATCGTGGGAGAGAACGATCCATCCATTCCGTTGAAATGCGTTGAAACCCTGTTGCAGTGGGACCAGTGCGATGCTGTGATTCACCTGGGAATTCACGGAAAACGGATACTGGCCAACCGGATGATCGATTCCATAGCGCTTACGGACCCGGCCTACACGGACCAGGATATTGAAGCGGCCCGCGGGGCCATCGACCAAGTGGAAAAAACATATATCCAGGAAGTGATAACCCTGATTGAAACTTATAAAAAGCCGGTGCTCGGAGTGAGTCTGATGACAGATGAAACAACCCGCACCCTCTACCGGAAACCGGGCAGTGATTACAAGGCTGTTTTTTTTCCGACACCGGAACGGGCGGTGCAGGCACTTGAAAAAATGGTTTTTTACAACCAATGGCTTGAAATGCACGGCACCGGTCAATGATATCCGCGGCTTTGTACTTGTGATATGTCACGATAACTGGTATGCAGGATAAATAATATCAACAGACGTCGGGAGATACATTATGGAATCAAAGGTAACCACATCGACCTTGATGAAAATGAAGAAGGAAAAGAAAAAAATCGTTGCGTTGACGGCATATGATTTTCCCTTTGCCCAAATACTTGACAGCGAAGGCGTTGATATGGTGCTGGTGGGAGATTCTTTGGGGATGGTGGTGCAGGGCAAGGAAAACACGCTGCCGGTTACCATGGATGAGGCGGTTTACCATACTTCCATGGTGTCACGGGCCTGTAAACGTGCCATGGTGATCGGAGACATGCCGTTCATGTCTTACCAGGGCGCAGTGGACAGTGCTGTTGAAAATGCCGGGAGGTTCCTCAAACAAGCCGGTGCGGCTGCGGTCAAACTCGAAGGCGGTGCGGATGTATGCCCGGTGATAAACGCCCTGGCCAGGGCCGGTATCCCTGTGCAGGCCCATATCGGCCTGACCCCTCAGTCCGTCCACCAGATGGGTGGATTCAAGGTCCAGCGGGATGAAACCCGTCTGCTCAAAGATGCAAAGGATGTCCAGGAGGCTGGTGCCTTCTCGGTTGTACTCGAAGGCATTCCATCGATTATCGCCGGCAGGATCACCCGGGAACTGGCTATCCCGACCATAGGTATCGGTGCCGGGCCCGATTGTGACGGTCAGATACTGGTGCTGCATGACATGCTGGGCATCAATGACCGGCATCTGCCCAAATTTGTAAAGCAGTACGCCCGTCTCTCGAACGTGGCCAGGGACGGAGTCAAGGCATATATCGACGAGGTGCAGCAGGGGACATTTCCCGCTTCAGCTCATGAATATCACTGAGATGGGTACCATGGAAAGTAGCCCCTTGTTTACCATAATCGGCTGCGGCAGGGTGGGAGTCTCACTGGCCGCATTTCTTTCAAAGGCAGGATACAGGCCGTCCGGGTTTTTCAGCAGGAGTGCCCAATCTGCTCAAAACGCCTGCAGTGCCGCTGGTGAAGGACAGGTATTTTCTTCAGCCATTGAAGCTGTGAGAGCTTCGACACTGGTATTCATCGCCACACCGGATCTTGTAATCGAACCGGTATGCACCCAGATTGCAGCAGACAAGGCCTTTCGCGATAGTCATTGTGTCTTTCACCTGAGCGGGGCCCTCTCCTCGGATATTCTTGCCGCCGCCCGCAGGCAGGGAGCCGCTGCAGGGTCAATCCATCCGCTACAGAGTTTTCTTCCATACCGGACCGGTCAAACCTCCCCATTTTCAGGGATCAATATTTCGGTCGAGGGCGATAAAGATGCCATCGCACAGGGACGACAGATTATAAAAGACCTGGGCGGCCGGCACGTTACCATTCCCACCCATGCCAAAACCCTTTATCATGCAGCCGCAGTGGTGGCTTCCAATTACCTGGTCACCCTGGAACATATGGCTGTAGAGCTTCTTAAAAAGGCGGATCTATCCTCAAAAGAGGCTTTTGAAATGCTTGAACCACTTATCAGGGGAACTCTTGAAAATATTTCAAAACAGGGAACGATTGCGGCGCTGACCGGCCCGGTGGCCAGGGGAGATACCCGGGTGGTGTCCAGTCACATGGAAGATATTGAAAAAGCCATACCCGGGTGCCTGGAGTTTTACAGGATGATGGGGCGCTATACCCTGGAACTTGCACAAAAAAGAGGCGACATCAGTCCAGGGGCAGTCCTGGAGCTGGAATCCCTTCTTAAAGATCCCTGATCCCGGAAACCCTTGTCTAAAAAATGGCGGAATTTCAAATCTGGCGGAGCGCCAATGGCCTTGATGTTTTTTCAAGCTGCCTTCCGGCTTCTTCAAGCTTCTCCCTGCTTGAAATTACAGCAGTGCCTTTCCGGGTATCGTCAGAAGGAAAATAGGTGGCGGCCGCGTTAATGATATCTGCCCGGGTTATCTGCAGCAGCCTGTCTTTGAACTCGTGTCTCATCTCATCTGTCAGGCCGGTTATTGTCCTGTAGAAGGCCTTGATCGATGCAGGTCCCGGTGTTTCAGGCTTGTCTATGTCCGAGCATACCTGCAGGACAGCCTCTTTTACATCTGTTTTTGTGTAGGTTCCGCTGACAATGAAATCGCACGCTTTTCGATAGACATCCAGCGTTCTGGTGATGTGGGGGTCACGGTAAGAGCCGAAGGAGAAAATGCCCTCGTCGTAATTGTAGGATGCAAAGCCGCCGTAGGCACCGCCTTTTTCCCGGATTTCCCTGTGAAGGTACAAGGTTCGCAGCAGCTTGCTCATAATAGCCAGTGCCGGGGCGTCAGGATGGGATATGCTGACGGTTTTGAAAGATTGGGCGACAAATGATACAGCTGTATTGGTATACCAGCCGTCAAATGGAAATTTTTTCTCCACCGTAATGTCCGGAACCGGAAATTCGTGTGTTCCCTGGCCCTGGAGCTGGTGTTCAATCGCTGTCATATGCCGGTCTGCCGCCTGTATGGACGTCTTGTTGCCGACAGCCGCCGGCATGACATTGTTTCTCCTGCAGATTCCCTTTGCAATGAGGGTCAGGTCCGAGCAGAGTCTCTCCATGTTTTGGGCCCGGGTTTTGGCATTCTCGATATCTTTTACGAGCTGCCTGATGTAATGGTACTGGGATATGCCGTGCCAGTTTTCGTTGATCCGGGCGGAAATGGAGAGGTTCCGGCTTGCCAGGGATATTGCATATATATGACCGCTGGCTACAATGGATGATTCAAGGGCGGCCTGGTGCTGGTACAGTAATTGTTTCAGGCGGTCCGTATCGGCAAACCGGTATTTGAGAATGAACGACGTGAGAAGATCCAGCAGCCGGTCCACATTCCGGTCCAGGGCTTTTCCCTGTATGGAGACAAAGGCATGACAACCGTCGAGATCGCCATGAAAGGATCCGCAGTAAGGCGAGGCAGATACACCGCCGGTGTAAAGGTCGACCAGCTCGGCCATCCGGGCGAAATCCCTGTCCCCGGTTCCGGCATTGATGAATGCATTACAGAAAAACGGGACCAGGGGTAAAAGAGATGACGGCAAATCGTGTATTCCTGCCGGGCAGGTGAGATATAAAATGCCTGATGTAGGCTGCTCATACCCGGTGGTTATGGACAGGCTGTCCATGACGTTAGGGCGGATGATTTCAATTTCAGGGGAAATATCGCTCACTTCCAGAGTGGGCAGGGATGAGACATCTTCCTGGGATTCCTGGAGCCGGGCCAGTTCCAGGGCATCTTTCTCCAAAGCGGCCAGGTCATCGCCGGAAAGGGTCTTTAACAGGTCTTCAAGCTGTTTTTTCTCCCGCCGGCCTTCCTTTTCTTCCAGTGTCTGGTCAGGAACCAGGGTGAAAAGAACCCGGTGGGGATTTTCAAGAAAATACCTGACTATCCTTTTTTCGAGAAACGGCCCCTGCTCGATCCTGCTTTTGAGCCGGTCAAGGTCGTCGTCGATATTGAGGCAGGAGGCAGGATCGCCCTCGTGTACAAGGGTTGAGCTGATGGTCAATGCCAGTTTTATGCCATACGGCTGCGGCGTGTTCGTCTTTTCTTTCCTGTAAAATTCGATCTGGTGAATTGCCGATTCAATCAGCTTGCCGGGTATCTTGTTTTCCACCAGGTGATTGAGTGTTTCAAAGACAATGGATTCTACTTTTCTGGCATCGTCTTTGGTAATGTCCTTGAGCCCGACTGCAAACATTGTATCCCGGTTGTCAGGGTCAAATCCCGAGCCATCACTCAAAGCCGAGCCTATGCCGGCGTCAATCAAGGCCTTTCTCAAAGGAGAGCCGGCATTGCCGAGCAGGATCTGTTCTATGACCATCAGGACCAGAACTTCAAATTCGTCCCTGATATCACAGGTAAGCCAGGCGACACAGGCCTGGTATTTTTTTTCAGGGGAGTCCTGTTTCGAAAAGGAATAGGAGGCCTGGGCTGTTCTGGGCTTGTCCCACCGGGGCTGCTGCGGGACAAGGGTGTCAACTGAAAGCCTGTTGAAGCCGCTGAGCACTTTTTGGTCAATGAAAGACAGGGTCGGTTCAAGATCAAAAGAGCCATAGGTATAGAAAAAAGCATTGGACGGATGATAATACCGGGCGTGGAAAGCTTTGAGATCGTCATGGGTGAGTGAAGGGATACATGCCGGGTCACCGCCGGAATTGTTGCTATAGGTGGTGGATGGATACAGAGCCTTCAAAAGTGCGCGGCCCATGACCTGGCTCGGGGATGACATGGCTCCCTTCATTTCGTTGTACACAACCCCTTTATATGCCAGCTCCACAGTCCCGGTTTCACTTGACAAAACTGTTTCGACACGGTGGCCTTCCTGCTTGAAACTCATGATGTCCAGGCGGGGAAAAAAAACCGCGTCCAGGTAAACATCCATGAGATTGAAATAGTCCTTGCGGTTCTGGGTTGCGAACGGATACATGGTCCAGTCAGAGGCGGTGAAGGCATTCATGAACGAGGACAGGCTCCGCTTGAGCATGGAAAAGAAGGGGTCTTTTACCCTGAATTTCTGTGATCCGCACAATACCGTATGTTCCAGAATATGGGCCACCCCGGTGGAATCTTCCGGTATTGTCCTGAACAAGACACTGAAAGTATTTTCCGTGTCAGGAGCGGCAATATGGATATGCCTGGCGCCGGTGCCCCGGTGAACCAGCTGGACCATGACAGCATCGATGGATGCCAAATCGTCGATCCTTTCTACGATATAATTGCAAAGCTCTTTGCCGGGTTGGATCCGGTGAAGATGGGATGGCGCATATGCCGGGTAATCATGCTTTTTTATAGATGCCACGTCTGACCCTTTTGATTTTTTTTATCTTGTCCAGCCTGAAAATTATGTTTCTGAGTTTTTTGTCATCAAACCCGGTGGTTTCCTTTATGACTTTAAAATTCGTGCCCTTGGGGTGGCTGGCAATCACATCATACACAACGGAAGAAGCAGTTTTGCGCTTTTCCGTCGACGGTTGCCTGCTGCGCCCGCGTGCAGCGGATGTCTTCTGATAGAGTAATTGTTCGAGCCTGTCAAGCCTGCGGTGCAGGAAATCAATATCGTCTCTGGTGGGAATTTCAAGGCGTTGAAGCAGTAACTGGATCAGTCCTTCCCAGTTTGGTGTCGGGGATGATTTTTCAACCATGTCAAACCTCCATAATAGTTGTCATAAATTAGGCTGCCTGCCTTTTTAAAAATAAGTCCACCCTCACCTGTCTGTGTCATCATTCAAAACGAACAATCAAAATGAACAATTGCGGAACGGCGCCAGGAGTAGTATATTGTGGATCTTATTTTTCAACAATGCATATAATTACTTATTTAATGCAGGAAAGTCAAGTAGTCATTGTAGTTTTAAAAAAGGAAAATCTTTGTTCAACAAATTGAAAAAAGAATAAAAGGCTGTTGTTATGTCTCATCCTGCTTCCATATTGAGAAAGGAAAGCCTGTTTGCCGGCAAGGAACTGGGCCAGAATTTTATCGTCGATTCAGCGTCTGCCCGGCGTATCGTGGATAGATCCGGTATCAAACACACAGATACCATACTGGAGATCGGAGCCGGCCTCGGTGCCCTGACCCGCTGCTGTGCCCCGGTGGCTGAAAAAGTTGTGGCCATTGAAAAAGATTCCAGGCTGATACCGATTTTGAAGAGAGAAATAGCCGGGGAAGGTCTGGGAAACGTGCATGTCGTACATGCCGATTTTCTAAAACTGGATATCCGGAAATATGCAGAAACTAAAAAACTTGTTATCATGGGTAATCTGCCCTATAATATCTCTTCACAGATTTTGATTAAACTCATCAGTGAACGGCGGTATATCAAAAAAGCTGTTTTGATGTTTCAAAAGGAAGTGGCACAGCGGATTTCGGCGCTTCCCGGCTCAAGGGATTACAGTCGGCTTTCGGCAGTGATACAGTACTGCGCCTCTGTAACCGATATAGTCGATATGAAACCGGCCTGCTTTTTTCCTAAACCGGACGTTGATTCCAGGGTCGTTTTGATCATGTTTCATGACGTTTGCGTGTTTGATTACAGGACAGAAGCCTTTCATTTTGAGGTGATAAAAGCCGCTTTCTCCAAACGGAGAAAAACCCTGAAAAATGCCCTGTCAAGCGCGGGTTTGCCGGTTTCGCAGGAGGGGGTGACGCAGGCCCTGGACGTTGCGGGAATAGATCCGCAGAGGCGGGCGGAAACGGTAAATCCGTCAGAATTTATCCTGTTGACAAAGCAACTGACAGTACAACGTGGAGATAACATATGACAGGGGCGCAGCTGAGCATAGACAAGCTGATCGATATCGTGAAAGCCGGCGGGTGTGTAAAAACCGGTGTGGATGTATACAATACCGGCGGTATACTGCTGCTGGACAAGGATGTAATGGTGGACAGGGTCAGTACCCTGGAAGCGGTCAAGGAAAGCGGTATCCGGTTTGTACCTGTGAATCTCGCCCAGGATGGCGGCCTTTGGGACAAAAACGGCAATGTCATCAAGGTCAATTCGGCCCTGCATGCGCCGGCGCCGGCGCCGACTGACCGGGCTATATCCGGCGAAACGAAAGATGAGGACATGTTAGGATTTTTTGTGTTTTCATCGCCGGGAACCCAGGTCGAAAAGCGGCTGCTTGAAATTCAGCAGATAAAAAAAGAGGCGGCCCGCAAATACAAGGAAGCAAAGCTTTGTGTAAAAACAGCCCTGGACCAGATCAGGGAAACAGGTGGTGAATTTGATTATGACCAGGTTGAAACCAATGTGTCCAGCCTGGTGGAATTTTTAACGGTTTCCGGTAACCCTTTTTCATACCTGACGCAGGAAATATTTTCCTATGATGATTACCTGTACAATCATTCCATCAATGTCTGCACCATAGGCACGGCCATTCTCAACCAGTTCAATTATCATTTCAGCCGGAAAATCGATACATTCCTGACAGGCAGCACCCCGGATATCGGGAATCCCTTCGATACATCGCCCCGGGGTAAAACGAGCAGTTTTTCATGTTATTATGAAGATGACCTGGTTGATATTTCCCTGGGTTTTTTTCTCCATGATATTGGCAAGATCCTGGTTTCGGACAAGGTATTGAACAAACCGGGCAGGCTGAGTGAAGACGAATTTGAAGAAGTGAAAAAACACTCATTTGAATACGGCTCGCAGATTCTCGATAAAAACAACATGAAAAACTCTTTTATCAAGAATATCATTAAATATCACCACGCACAGCTGTTTGAGAACGAAACCAGGTGTTACCCCAACGACAGGCAGTACAGGGACATACCGATCTATGTCAGGGTCTGCAAGCTTGCGGACATGTATGATGCCATGACATCAAGAAGATGTTACAAGGAAGCTTTCAACCAGATCAACGTGGTGACGGAACTGTTTAGAAGGTATGCCAAAAAAGATGCGGTGCTTCAATACATTCTCCACTCTTTTGTCAAGAGCATCGGAATTTACCCTCCCGGCAGCATAATTTTCCTGCGAAACGGGCAGATGGCCTATGTGCTTGAAAGCACCGGACCCATAATACTGCCTTTTACCGATACCAGAGAACGTACTTTGACCAGACAGCCTGAGCCTATCGATCTGGGTGATAAAACAGTGGCTTCCGAGTACCGGGTGGATAACCGGCGCAGTGTCCAGACTCCTAAAGAAGTCCATGACCGGCTGCCGGACTACATGAAAAAAATTATTGTCCCCTCTTCTGATTGACAGAATTCTCTCCATTGATTAATACATGCTTTAAAAATTGTTGATGACCGGTGAAAGGAACATGAAAAAATGATAAGAGCCAATAGCCATTACCAGAAATTAAAAGCGTCTTACCTGTTTTCAGATATTGCAGCCCGCGTTGCTGAATTTCAGAAAAAAAATCCGGATATCCGGATTATACGCCTGGGCATAGGTGACGTCACTTTACCGCTGACTCCTGCCGTTATCCAGGGCTTCCATGAAGGGGTTGATGAAATGGCCGATCCCTTAACATTCAAGGGATATGGGCCGGAGCAGGGATATGAATTTCTGCGCCGGGCAATTGCGGAACATGATTTTGAGCAAAACGGAGCCCGTGTTTCACCCGATGAAATTTTCATAAGTGACGGGGCCAAATGTGATACCGGCAATTTCCAGGAACTGTTCGCCCGGGATATAGTCGTGGCCATCCCGGACCCGGTCTACCCCGCCTACCTGGACACCAATGTCATGGCCGGTCGCACCGGGGCGTATGAAAATGGCCGGTACACAGGTATTGTCTATCTGGATTGCGCAAGGGAAAACGGATTCATGCCGGACCTGCCCGAATCACCCGTGGACCTGATTTATCTGTGTTTTCCCAACAATCCCACCGGAGCCGCGGCCACAAAGGCGGATTTAAAGACCTGGGTGGACTATGCAGTTGAAAACCGGGCCTTGATATTGTTCGATGCCGCCTATGAAGCTTTTATCCGGGATGATGACCTGCCAAAGAGCATTTACGAGATCGAGGGTGCCCGCAAGGTGGCGGTTGAATTCAGGAGTTTTTCCAAGACCGCGGGATTTACCGGTACCCGGTGCGGTTATACCGTGGTGCCTGAAGAGTGCATGGTATACGGCGATAACGGTCAGGGCACGTCACTGAAAGACCTGTGGCACAGACGTCAGGGAACCAAATTCAACGGGGTTTCTTACCCGGTCCAGAAAGCCGCATTTGCAGCTTATACCCCCCAGGGACATAAGGAGATCCGTGAGCGGATTTCCTATTACCTGAACAATGCAAAAATTATCTGCCAGACCATGGATGACCTGGGATTCGAGTATGCGGGCGGCCAAAATTCCCCCTATGTCTGGATTCATGGAAACGGCAGGGATTCGTGGGATTTTTTCGACCTTCTTTTGTCCCGGGCCGGTGTGGTGTGTACTCCGGGCGGGGGATTCGGACGGTGCGGCAGTGATTATATAAGGATCAGTGCATTTAACAGCCTGGAAAATGTTGAAATGGCCATGGAAAGGATAAAAGAGGTCCTGAAATGAAATCTTTTTTCAGTGTCAAAAGCCTTGAAGAGGTGCTTGAGCTCGTGGTTGATTTTCCCTGCACAGGAATGGAAACCGTTGAAGTTTCAAACGCCTCTTCAAGAATCCTGGCCCGGGACCTGGTCGCCTCAAAAGACCTGCCCGGTTTCAGGCGCGCCACCATGGACGGGTTTGCCGTAAAGGCATCTTCCACTTTTGGGGCATCGGAATCAAGTCCTGCATGGCTTGAGATTGCCGGGAGCATAGCCATGGGAGATATCCCGGATTTCGAGCTGGCCCCTGGCCAGGCCGCCGGAATATCCACCGGAGGAATGCTGCCCGGCGGCGCCGACAGCGTGGTAATGGTGGAGCATACCCAGATGGTGGACAGCAGTTCGGTTGAAATCTACAAAAGCGTGGCACCGCTGCAGCATGTGATCGATGTTTGTGAGGATGTGGCCGCCGGGGCCAGGGTATTGACTGCCGGATCGCTTATAAGGCCGCAGGAGGCCGGGCTTGCGGCAGGTCTGGGTTTTCCCCTGCTGGACGTATATAAAAAGCCTCGTGTCGGGATTATTTCTACCGGTGATGAGGTTGTTCCAGTCGACCAGGAGCCGGGTGTCGGAAAAATCAGGGATATAAATTCCCATGCTCTGGCCGGATTTGTGAAGCAGGCAGGCGGCCTGCCTGTTATGTACGGGATTGTCAAGGACGACCCTGACCTGCTGCTCGAGGCCTGCCAAAAGGCGGTAGCCAGCACAGACATGGTATTGATTTCGGGAGGCAGCTCCGTGGGCACCAGGGATTTTACCGTGGATGTTCTGGAGCGGCTGCCGGATACGCATATTTTGTTTCACGGTATTTCCCTGAGCCCCGGCAAACCCACGATTCTTGCCAGATCAGGGCAAAAGCCTGTCTGGGGGTTGCCCGGACAGGTGGTTTCGGCCATGGTGGTATTCAAAATTGTTGTAGAACCTTTTCTCAACCATATAAAAGGTGACAGGCAACCGGATCGCAGGATAAGGATTCCGGCTGTTCTATCCCGGAATGTGGCCTCGGCCCAGGGCCGGACAGATTATATCAGGGTGCGCCTGGAAAAAGACAATGGCAGACTTATGGCGGTGCCTGTCCTTGGAAAATCGGGCCTGATAAGGACCATGATCCTGGCTGACGGCCTTGTCGAGATAGGTGAAAATTCCGAGGGTATCGAAAAAATGGCACCTGTGGAGGTTATTTTATTATGAGCAAAGAGATGAAAATTAATACAAAGCGAAATGTGTACCTGGACATGAAAAGCCTTGAAGAGGCTCAACAGATAATGTTTGAAGCTTTTGATCAACATGTCATGGATACCGAAATCATCGATGTGACCTCTGCCGGCGGGCGGGTCATGGCCGAACCGGCCATTGCCGCCATATCATCTCCTAATTTCCATGCCGCGGCCATGGACGGTATTGCCGTCAGGGCCAGTGATACCTTCGGTGCCTGCGAAGACAGTCCGGTCACTCTGACTGTCGGTGAAACAGCTTTTTATGTAAACACCGGACATGTAATGCCGGATTCATGCAATGCCGTGATAATGATAGAGCATTTGAACATTATCGACGATCAGAAAATCGAAATTGAAGCCCCGGTTTTTCCCTGGCAGCATGTGAGAAAAATGGGAGAAGATATCGTAGCGACCGAACTGCTTTTTCCAAGGAACCATGAAATCAACGCGTATGCCATGGGAGCGCTTTTGTCCGGCGGGATTTTTAAGGTGGAGGTTTACCGCAGACCCAGGGTGTTGATCATTCCCACGGGATCGGAGCTCAGGCAATGGCGGGATATAGCAGAGAATGATCTGAAACCCGGGGAAGTGGTTGAATCCAATTCAACCGTACTGGGAGGATTGTGCCGGGACTGCGGCGCTGTTTTTGAGTGCCATGCAATGCTTACCGACACCCTGGAGGGAATATCCGCTGCAGTTGAAAAAGCGGCCGGCGAATCCTGGGACATGATATGTATTGTCGGTGGATCTTCCGCCGGATCAATGGATTTTGCCAGGCCTGTAGTTGAATCCCTTGGTACAGTTCTCGTTCACGGTGTGACCATGATGCCGGGCAAACCGGTACTGCTCGGGAAGGTCAAACAGGTTCCGGTGCTTGGTATTCCAGGATATCCGGTATCGGCCATTGTGGCATTTGAACAGTTTGCAGCCCCCCTGCTGGCCAGAATGCAGCGCAGGGCACTGGAGGATGAACAGACCATAAAGGTTTGTCCTGCAAGGAAAATGGCTTCCAAGCTGGGTCAGGAAGAATTCATACGCGTTAAAATAGGATGTGTGGACGATAACTTCATCGCTTCTCAGCTGCCCAGGGGGTCTGGCAGTATTACCACCCTGACAGAGGCGGACGGCATAATCAGGATTCCACGGCACAGTGAGGGTATAGCGGAAAATGAACCTGTGACCGCAAGGCTGCTCAGGCCGTTGAGTGCCATTAAAAATACGGTGGTGATTACAGGCTCCCATGACAATACCCTGGATGTTCTGGCGGACCAGGTCCGGCGCCGCAGTGGTCAGGTCAGTATATCATCGAGCCATGTAGGCAGCCTCGGGGGGTTGATGGCCATCAGGCGAAAAGCCTGTCACATGGCCGGAGCCCATTTGCTGGACCCGGACGACGGAAGTTACAATATTTCCTATATCCAAAAATACCTGCCGGACGAATCCGTTGTAGTGGTCAACCTGGTAATGCGGGAGCAGGGGTTGATCCTGCCGGCCGGGAATCCCATGGGAATCGGGTCTATAGAAGACCTTACGGAAAAAAAGGCCAGGTTCATCAACCGCCAGCCCGGATCCGGGACACGGATATTGATGGATTACAAGCTCAAGCAGGCCGGTATTCCGGCCCATATGATTGAAGGGTACGAAAACGAAGAATACACGCACATGTCCGTGGCAGTGGCCGTTATGTCGGGCCGGGCGGATGCCGGGATGGGTATTCTGGCAGCGGCTCGCGCACTATCCCTGGATTTTCTTCCCGTCATCACAGAAGAATACGACCTGGTAATTCCTCGACGGTTTTATGAAACCCCCGCGGTACAGGCTCTGCTGGAAACTATCGACACAGCAGGGTTTAAGGATCGTGTTACCGCAATGGGCGGATATGACACCCGTCAGACCGGGCAGGTCATGTACCGGAAGTAATAAAAAAACCGGCTGCAGCCCTTTTCATCATGGCTGCAGCCGGTATCATGCTTTATAAAGTTTTATAAAGGGCCGGTTGAATCAGTCGGGATGGATTTCAACCCGCCGGTTCAGTGCACGTCCAGCCTCTGTACCGTTCAGGGCTATAGGCTTCTTGAAGGCAAACGCCACTGTGCTTATTTTATGGGCGGAGATCCCGTTATTCACCAGGTATGCCTTTACAGCTTCAGCCCTTCTCATGGAAAGTCCCATATTGTATTTCAGGGTTCCGATGTTGTCGGTGTGGCCCTGCAGGGTGATTTTCATTTCCGGGTTTTGGTTCAGTATGACAATCACTTCATCCAGTAATGGATATGCCTCGGGCTTGATGACAGACTTGTCGTAATCAAAAAGGACATGCTCCAGGACCCAGCATCCAACATGGTTGACCCGTGCACCTTCCGGGGTTCCAGGGCACTGGTCTTCATCGTCGATCACGCCGTCATTGTCTGAATCAAGGGGGGCGCCGGCTGCAGGTTCTGGTGCCGGTGCAGGTGCCGGTGCAGGCGCCGGTTTTTCCGCTTTTTTCTCAGAAAGGAAAACGTTTTCGATAAAATTGCGCATTCCCGATGGATCCGTCAACTGGTCGGCAGTGGTAAAAAAGCCGCAGTTACCGATTGATGCCAGTTCTTTTAAAAGAGCCTCACCTTCAGGGGCATCCCCGACCTGGACTGTATAGATGCAGATGGAGGTGCCATACCTGTCCTTGAGCATCTGTGCCTTTTCTGCAGAAGAATTACCTGTTTCAAGACCGTCACTGATGATGATCAGTGCATTACGGGCACCTGAAAGCGGTGCGTAATCGTCTATGGATGCGTTTATGGCCTTGTGCAGAGGGGTGCTTCCTCCCGGTTTCTTGACCTGTTCAAGGCCTCCTGCAAATCCGGATGTTGTATAGGGCGCCATGCCGTAAAACAGTGCAGTGGGTTTTGACGATACGGAGTTGTCGTGTCCCAGTGTTCTGAGACCGGCGGTCTGTCCCAGTTCCGGCAGCGTGATATTGATATCCGAAGCCACCCGCCTGGCAATGTCGAATTTCTGGTATCCGTTGCAGTTATCATACATAGAGCTGGATGAGTCCAGTATAACCAGAAAGTTATCAACTTTTGATACATAATTACCGCCATCAAGCGGCTGGTGTGAGGATTGCGGCAGATCCACCCCCTTCTGGGCACAGCTGGCCAGAAGCAGGCAGGCGCACAGGACAATACATCCTTTGACGACCATTTTAAAAGACATCTTTTTTCCCTCCTTATTTAAGGTGCTTTTTTAAGTTCCAGGTTTAAACTCAATCAATTCCAAAAATTGAGTTTATAACGCTCTTGTCATACCACTGATACCGAATAATTTTATAATAAGACTCATTTAAAAAAAGTCCAGGTATTATTTTATCAACTCCTTCTGGATTGCCATGGCCAGGTTTTTGATGGTATAAGGCTTTTTGATGTACCGGCCCGCGCCAAGCGCCATGGCCTGGTTCACCCTCCGGGTTATGGAAAATCCGCTGGCGATGATGGCTTTCTGGCCGGGATTGATCTTTAAAAGCCTTTTGTAGGTTTCAAGACCGTCAATACCCGGTTCCATTATCATGTCGAGGATGACCAGGTCGACCTGAGTGGATTTGATAAACTCAACCGCTGTTTCGCCGCTGGAAACAGAATACGGGGTATAACCTAAGATATGCAGGCAGCTGGTGGCGATTTTCCGTTGCTGCTCAATATCATCGACAATCAGAATGGTTTGTTTTTCCCCCATGTAATCAGAGATTGAAAACTCTGATTCGTCTGATTCAGCCTGGTCTGTTTCCTTGCGGGTGGCGGGAAAATACAGTTCAAATGAAGTTGCTTCATTTTTTCTGCTGGTGACCTCGATATATCCCTGGTGATCTTTCACCGTGTTCCATACCACGGAAAGTCCGAGGCCGGTGCCGCTTTTTCTGCCCATTTTCTTTTTGGTGTAAAAAGGCTCGAATATACGGTTCAGGTCAGAAAGAGCAATGCCTTTTCCAGTATCCATAACAGTTAGAACAACATAATCGCCCTCCATGATGTCCTCGTATCCGCTGATGGGCTCGTCAACATATTTGTTGGACGTGGAGACTGTCACTGTACCGGTTTCGCCAATGGACTCGGCCGCATTGATCACCAGGTTCATGATCACTTTGAGGATATGAGCCGGAGACCCTGTAATATTAAGCAGGTCAGGGTCTGGAAGCGTGTGAAATTTGACATGGGGAAACTGCTGTTCCAGCTGTTTATGGGCAGGACTGCCGAAATAGTCGAGCAGCACGGGGTTTATGTTGAAAACCTGGTCGACCATCACTCCCCGCCTGGTCAGATTCAGCAGGTCCTGGACAAGATCGGCGGCTTTCAGGCCTGCGTCATGTATGGCCGAAACCATGTCCCTGATACAGCTGTCATTGGAAAGCTGCATGAGGATGAGTTCCGGATAGCTGACAATTCCGGACAGGATATTGTTCAGGTCATGGGCCACCCCGCCTGCCATGGTTCCTACCACTTCCATTTTCTCAGCCCGCCTGAGCTTGTTTTCCAGTGTCTTGATCATGGAAAGGTCCCTGGTAAAAATCAGCGTGGCGGGCCGTCCGTCCCAGAACACCTGGATGGCATGAATCTGGACCGAGATGGCCTGGTTTTGTTTTGTGAGCATTCTGGCCATGTAGTCAGTATTTATCAGCTCTCCCTTGAGGCGTTTTTTGTATTTTCGGATGATGCCCTTCCGGTCATCGGGGTGTACCAGGCTCAGAAAGGTTGTTTTCTTGAGCTCCCGGCGGGAATGTCCGGTCAGGTCAAGTGCCTTTGGATTGGCATAGATGATGCTGTTGTCCTGGATAATGTAAATTGCATCGCCGGCGTTTTCAACGACCAGCCGGTATTTTTCCTCGCTCTCCATCAATGCTGCAAAATGCTCCTGGCCGTTGGCGATCCCCTGGAGGTTGTACCATTGTATCCGCCTGTTCTCCTGAAGTATGAGCTTTTCCTGGTATCCGATTGCGCCTGCCAGGGCGGATATGCAGGAGATATCATCCAGGGAGAAATTTCTCGGGTGATGGTCGAGTACGCCTAAAAAGCCTGTGATCCGGTCGTTGACGTGAACCGGGTAACCAAGATATGCATTCATGGCATGAAGCTGGATGTCCGGGACCTGCTTGAGGTGAACGGTTTTTTCAATGTCCGGTATATCGATAGGTCCGTCGTGGTCCAGGCCGAATACCTCCTGGTAAACCGGGCTGTGGATAAAGAACTCCGGGTGAAATGTATCGGGTTTGTTGTAGCTGGCGCTGATGGATAAAAAAGGGCTGCTTTCAGTGATCCGGTGGTACAGGGCGCATGCACCTTCCACCAGGAGGCATGCCTGTTCGACCACCATGCTGATATTGGACCAGGAATCGGTTCCAAAACGGTAAAAAAGTCCGGTGATCCGTGATTGTTTTTCCAGGGCAAAAGGCTGACTGTGATCCTGCCGGATATTGACCATACCGTTTTTCTCCGGTGTATACGTATATTCCATTACATAATTATAAACTGGCAGGACATCAAGCCTTTTTTTAAAATCTTGCAAAACAGGGGCAATAATTATATGAATGAAGGGATAAAAAAAAGGAGGATTTATGAACCCGGGAATTTTTAGAGAATATGATATCAGGGGAATCGCCCTGTCGGAAATAAAAGGAGATGACGCTGAACAAATCGGCAGGGCATATGGAACCATACTGGGGAACGGCACACAGAAGACGGTTTCCGTGGGGCAGGACTGCCGTAACAGTTCGCCTGAATTGACCGGCCGTTTTATCGAGGGGATTTTGTCCACAGGGTGTAATGTGGTGGATGTCGGTATCTGTCCCACCCCGGCCCTCTATTTTTCCATCCCCCACCTTTTTCTCCAGGGTGGCGCAATGGTGACCGCATCCCATAACCCGCCGGAATACAACGGATTCAAATTGATGAACGGCAACGATTCCATTCACAGCCAGGGACTTCAGAAAATCAGGGAACTGACTGAAAAAAACGTGTTTAACACGGGAAAAGGCTCTTTGTCAAAAATCGATATCCTTACACCATATATGGATCACCTGGTCAACAACGTTTCAATTGAAAAAGGTGTCCGCATAGGTATCGATGCAGGTAACGGTACAGGAGGGTTGACGGCCCTTCCGGTACTCAAGCGCCTGGGCTGTGAGGTTCATGACCTGTTTTGCGACATGGACGGAAATTTCCCCAACCACGAGGCAGACCCCACGCAGGAAAAAAACATGACCGATCTGATCGAACTGGTCAAATCCCGCAAACTGGATTTAGGAGTGGGATATGACGGAGATGCCGACCGTATCGGAGTGGTGGACCATGAAGGTAACATGATCTACGGCGATCAGCTCATGGTGATTTTCGCCCGGGAAATTTTGACCCGCAAACCCGGGGCCACGTTCATATCGGAAGTCAAATGCTCCATGGTGATGTATGACGATATCAAAGCCCATGGGGGCAGGGCCATCATGTGGCGTACCGGTCATTCACTGATCAAGAAAAAGATGAAACAGGAAAACGCTGCACTGGCCGGTGAAATGAGTGGTCACATGTTTTTCGCTGACCGGTATTTCGGGTTCGATGACGCTTTGTATGCTACGCTGCGACTGCTGGAAATCCTTTCCGCCACAGGAAAAACCGTTTCAGAACTGATTGCGGATCTTCCGCAGACCTTTACCACACCGGAGATCAGGGTGGAGTGCCCGGACAGGATCAAATTCAAGGTGGTTGAAAAAATGGTGGAACACTTCAGGCAGAAACAGACAGTCATCGATATCGACGGGTTGCGCGCAGTATATGAAGACGGATGGGGCCTGGTGCGGGCTTCCAATACACAACCGGCGCTGGTGCTCAGGTTCGAGGCCCTTACCGCAGAGCGGCTGGCATTCATTCGCGGCGAGATTGAAACCGTGTTGGAACAGATCATTGAAACAACCCAAAGCGAAGTCGATAATGGAACTCTCTGAACAGCAGGTCCTTGCAGTCAATCATTCCGGTTCACCGGCACTGGTGGTTGCAGGGGCAGGGTCAGGCAAGACCCGTACCCTGACGGCCAAAATTTCACACCTGGTCAGCCAGGGCGTTATGCCGGAAAAGATTCTGGCCATCACGTTCACCAACAAGGCGGCCCAGGAAATGAAAAACCGTCTGATGTCAATGACCGGGCTGGGCCCAAACCGCTTCATGTGGGTCAGGACCTACCATTCTGCCTGCCTGATGATACTGAAAAAGCATTGTGAAAAAATGGGATACCGGCAGCCGCTCCAGGTGTTTTCAGTATACCAGCAGCAGAAGCTCATGAAAGAGATCGTGGTTCGTAACAATATTGACAAGAAACATACCGGTTCTCTTTTGTCCCATATATCAAAGGCGAAAAATTCTGGTAATCCGGCGGCCTATTTTGATGCCAACCCTTTTTCATACGGTATCAGGGCCCAGGACCTGTTCAGGCAGTTCGAAGACCGGCTGATGGAAATGAACAGCGTCGATTTTGACAATATCCTTCTCAAAACACGGGATCTGTTAAAGAAGTATGAAGATGTCAGGGATTATTACAGGCAGTATTTTGACTATATACTGGTGGATGAATACCAGGATACGAACAACCTGCAGGAAGACCTGACCGGGCTGCTGCTGGGTGGTCACAACAACCTGTTCTGCGTGGGGGACGACTGGCAGGCCGTTTACGGATTCAGGGGATCCAATGTCAATCATTTTTTAAGTTTTCCTGAAAAATACGCAAAGGCCAGGATTTTCAGGCTTGAACAAAATTACCGCTCAGCCGATGAAATCGTCCAGGCGGCCAATGACCTGATCGATCACAATCCCCATAAAATGGACAAAAAGTGTTTTTCAGCAAAAAAGGGGGGCGTGGTGGATATCCACAGCTTTATTTCCGATATTCACGAGGCAGAGTGGGTGGCAAGGCGCATTCTCGCCCTGAACAGTGCGGGACAGGGGATTCCCTTTGACAGGATGGCTGTGGTGTACAGGACCAAGTTCTGCTCTTTGCCATTTGAAAAGACATTCCGTTATTTTAAAATACCTTACCAGCTGCGGGGTTCCCAGGGATTTTTCGAGCGCATGGAGATCCTGGATATCAACTCTTATCTCGCCTCGGCCGTGTTTCCCGATGATGACGTTTCCTTCGAGCGGGTGATCAACACCCCCAAACGCGGCATCGGACCGGCAATGATCAAGAAGATCCAGAACACCAAAACCAGCGGCCAGGGGCTTCGGGAAGCGGCCCGGACCATGGTCAGGGACCGGGTGCTGACCCAAAAGGTCCATGACAATCTCAGTGAAGTGCTGAGCCTGCTGGACGATATCTGCGAACTTTCGCCGCGCATGGCCATTGACCAGGTGCTGGAAAAAACAGGCTATTTTGGCTACCTTGAAAAAAAATCCAGGACAAAAGAGGAATTTATTTCCAAAAAGGAAAATATAGAGCAGTTGAGGCATACGGCCTCGGGCAGGGACAGCCTCCTGGAATACCTGGAAGAGGCCGCGCTCATCAGGGAAGACACTCAGGATGAAGAGGGCGACACGACTCAAGGGGTATCTTTGCTGACCATTCATTCAGCCAAGGGGCTTGAATTCGATACCGTATTCATAGTGGGGTGCGAGGAACGGCTTTTCCCGCACTGGAGATCCCTGGAAGCGGGGGACTCTGCCCTTCATGAAGAAAGACGGCTCATGTACGTTGCAATGACCCGTGCGGAAAGGTTTTTATACCTGTGCCATTCAGATTTCAGAAAAGGCGAGTTTGCGCAGAGAAGCAGATTTGTCGACCAGGTCGAAGAATGTATCTGCGCATAGCCCCCATGACAGGACAGGTAAGTTATGTCTCAAGGTTATAAAAAAGATTTGAATTCATAAAGGCGGCGGTATCAACCTATTGACGATCGGGCGGGCAATCATACCCTCAGCCCATAAAGGCATATTTCTAACCCTTTTTGCGACCATTTTCATTACCATTTCCGGGGTCGGCATCGTCGTGCCGCTGCTGCCGGTGTATGCCTATGATCTGGGGGCCGCAGGTATCTACGTGGGAATGATTTTCGGTTCGTTTTCCCTTTCAAGGACATTTCTGCTGCCATATTTCGGCCGCCTGTCGGATCAAAAGGGAAGAAAACCCTTTATCCTGGGCGGACTTGCAGGTTACGCCCTGGTGTCCCTGGGCTTTATCCTTTCGACCGGCGTCTATAGCCTGATTGTCATTCGTTTCTTTCAGGGGGCGGCGTCGGCAATGATCATGCCCGTGGTCCAGGCATATGTCGGGGAGATCACCCCGGCAGGAGAGGAAGGATATACCATGGGGCTGTTCAACCTGTCCATGTTTTCAAGCCTTAGTCTCGGACCTTTGTTCGGAGGCGTTATCAAGGACTTGTGGTCCATGAACGCCGCTTTTGCCTGCATGGGCATTTTGTCCATTGCCGGGTTTGTCCTGTGCCTGGTATACCTTCCCGGGCTGTCTGAAGAAAAAATTCATCATAAACAAAGGCCGCCAATGCCCTGGATGAACCTGGTCAGGGAAAAAGGACTGTTTGCCCTGTTTGCTTTCAGGCTTGCATATACAGCCTGCATCGGTGTGATATGGTGTTTTCTGCCGCTGTATGCCGACCGCCGGTTTTCGCTTTCCGGAACCGCTACAGGCGTCCTGGTGATGCTGGCGGTCCTGGTCAGCGGTGTCCTGCATCTGCCGATGGGGTGGGTATCGGACAGGTTTGACAAAAAAATGCTGGTCGGGGCCGGCGGCATGATCTGTGTTATAGGTATGCTGGTGCTGACATTTTCATCTACCTACCAGGGCCTTGTAACCGCAGTGGTGGTTTTCGGTATAGGCGGTGGCATAAGCATGCCATCCATCATGGCTCTTGCCGTTATCAAAGGGGAGAAATGCCAGGCGATGGGTTCGGTGATGTCCGTGATGACCGTTGCCCACAGCCTGGGGATGCTGCTGGGCTCCATGGCCGCGGGACTGCTCATGGATATCATCAACTTACGCTTTTCCTTTCCTTTTGCCATGGGGATCATGGTAGCCGGAACCCTTCTTTTCCTGCTTTTTACATCACGTTCATGACAGGCCGGGTGATTCCCCTGTCATGGCGGTATTTGATTGTGCAAGGATAGTTTCAAAAGATTTTGAAACCAGCGCCTGCATGCTCAAAACAAGCATCCTGCCGGCCTGGGTAAAGGACCGGTTGACCATTAACAGCCGGGTCACTTTTTCTGCCTGGATACTGCCGGAAGCAACAGCCTGGGCGCAGGACCGGATAAATTTTTTATCCGCCTCTTCCACCCGGTCAAACAGGCGATCCAGGTCATCTTTGGCTGATTGCCGGTCCGCCCACTGATAATTGATTGAAGTGATAACAGGCCACAATTCTGACAGCCTTTTTTTGAACAGGGAGCGTGCTTCATGCATAAACGCGTTGTCATCGCTTGAGATCTCATCGATTTCCGCAACAAGGCTGTCCAGGTTCCGGGTGGCGTTCATGATGCTGCGGCTGGCTCGGATCACCGGCTCGAGCTCTGTCGCCTGGTCTTCATCCAGTTCCTGCGCCTGCATCCTTGCATAAAAAGCAAAAATATCCGCGTGCAGGCGGGTAATATCCTCGTAGGAAATCGATACCTGGCCTGTCAGTTGCGCCAGGTCAACAAGATTGCTTTTCCTTGGCCCAAGCCGGTAACGGGTCAGGATATATTGAAAGGAACAGCGCAGCTGGTGAAGGATTTCCCTGCAAAGGGCGGGAAGGGCTGCTTCTGCAACTTCAGGCGGGGTATTGGTAATATAGCGGGTCAAATGGATGCGTTTTTCAGGGAAAAGACGTTCCAGGAAACGGACCTGGGTTGAAATAAACGGTGCGAACAGCAGCACTCCCAGCAGATTGAACAATGTGTGAAACAGGGCGATGGCCAGGACAGGATTGTCTTTGAGACCTGCGGCATCGTTGATTATAAATGAAAAAACCGGCAGTACCGGAAAGATGACAATGGCGGTGCCGATATTGAATATCAGGGAGCTGACCGCAGCCTGTTTTTTGGCCGGGATTCCCCCGATGGCGCCGAGAATGACGGTCACGGTGGTGCCGATATTTGCCCCGATCACCATGGCAGTGCCCCGGGGAAAATCGATGACTCCTGAAAACAGTGCAGTGAGGATGATCGCTATGGTGGCTGAACTTGACTGCATGATGGCCGTCAGGATTATGCCGGCAAGAATGTAGACCCACAGGCCGAAGTCTGGAAAGGATGAGGGATCGAAGGATGCTGCAAAACCATCGACACTGGTTTTCATGAAATCCAGGCCAAGGAACAGAAAACCGAAGGCCGCTACCAGTTTGCTGATGTTCACGTACCGGCTGGAACTTGAAAAAACGATCAGTAACAGCCCGCCGATACCTATCAGCGGCATGGCAAAGGCATCGATTTTAAATTTGAACCCGAAAATCGCCACTATCCAGGCGGTACAGGTGGTTCCCACCATGGCGCCCATGAGCATGGCAACGGCATTGACCAGGGTCAGCAGGCCTGCCCCGACAAAGGCCAGTACCATCAGGGAAACAGCCGAACTGCTCTGCAGGACGGCAGTGCTGATGAAACCGGTCACCAGGCCGCGCAACCTGGTTCCGGTGGACCGGCGGATAAGAGTTTTGAATGAACGGCCTGCCAGAAGCCTGATGGATTCTTCCATCATGAACATGCCGAACAGAAAGATCCCCAGTCCCGCCAGAAATTTCCACCCGTCGAATATCGCCATAGCCTGTAACATAGGGGCAGACGGGCCTAAAAGTCAATTGTTTTATGCATATCCCCCAGGGTTACCGCATGAAAAAAATCAACGCGACGTTTGGATTCCGGTGATACCCTGTGACGGCCGCCCCGGTCCATGGCCCAGCTTCCAGGCCTTCAGGATATCACTTCCCAGTAACCTTCTTTTCTTCCGCCAACCCGCCGCAGCATTCCGTTTTTTTGCAGTTTCTGAATATTCCGCTGCACCGATCGCTCGGTAATACCAATCAATACAGCCAGCTCAGAGATGGTAACAGAAGGGTTTTCCCGACAGGCGTTCAGGATCTTTCCCGACGCTTTCCCGACGCTTTCCCGACG